>CAYQMI010000054.1:18077-24469 GCA_964418575.1 uncultured Glaciecola sp. | reverse complement strand
TACTACAAGAGCGTATTACTTCTACTAAGACCGGTTCAATTACCTCTATTCAAGCGGTATACGTACCGGCGGATGACTTAACTGACCCATCTCCTGCAACTACCTTTGCTCACTTAGACGCTACCGTAGTATTGTCGCGTGATATTGCTTCTCTTGGTATCTACCCTGCGGTAGACCCACTAGACTCAACGTCTCGTCAGCTTGACCCATTAGTAATTGGTAAAGAGCACTACGAAACAGCGCGTGGCGTACAAACAGTACTTCAACGTTATAAAGAGCTTAAAGATATCATTGCAATCTTAGGTATGGATGAATTATCTGAAGAAGATAAGTTAGCGGTATCTCGCGCACGTAAAATTCAGCGCTTTTTATCACAGCCTTTCTTCGTAGCAGAAGTATTTACCGGTTCTCCAGGTAAATACGTTTCGCTAAAAGATACCATTTCTGGCTTTAAAGGCATTTTGAACGGCGACTACGATCACCTTCCAGAACAAGCGTTCTACATGGTTGGATCAATCGAAGAAGCTGCAGAAAAAGCGGCTAAATCTAAGAAGTAACCACTGATACGATGCGTTGCAGGAAGTCCTGCAACCAAGGAGGCCGACAATGGCAATGACCGCACATTTGGATGTAGTAAGTGCTGAAACAGAAATATTTTCTGGTTTGGTTGAGCATATCCAAGTTTCAGGTAGTGAGGGTGAGCTAGGTATATACCCTGGTCACGCCCCCCTTATTACTGGTATTCAGCCAGGCATGGTTCGCGTGATAAAGCAGTTTGGTGAAGAAGAGCTGATTTATGTGGCAGGTGGTATTTTAGAAGTGCAACCTGGTACATTCACCGTATTAGCCGACACCGCCGTACGCGCTGAAGACTTAGATGAAGCTGCTGCTGCAGAAGCGAAGAAACATGCTGAAGAAAAAATGGCGAACTCCAGTGGTGAATTTGACTACGCTGAAGCCGCTATTGAATTAGCAGAGGCGATTGCGCAGTTACGTCTTATTAAGAAGATTCGTAAGTAAGCTATTGCCGACTGATAGTTAACACATCAGTTAAACAAAACCCCGACGCTTAGTAATAAGCGTCGGGGTTTTTTATGGGCATATGCTACAGTTTAAACATTGAGAGGTCTTGTTTAATACTTTTACTTAGTGCGTCTAACTCACCGCTTAACACTTTGACACCATGCGCGTTTTCTACAACCGAGGCGGTGATATCTTTGAAGCCCAGAATGTTATTGCTTACCGATTCAGTTACTTGCTTCTCTTGCTGTGTTGCCGTTGCTACCTGAGAATTCATTTGGTTAATTGTTTTCACATTACTTATAATTTCTTGAAGAGCGGCAATTGCGCTAGAAGAATTTTCTCGAGTTTTATCAACATTGCTGCGCGTGTTTTGCATAAGTTCGTTAGCATCATCAGATGAGCTTTGTAAATCTAAGATAATAGTCTCTATTTCAGAGGTAGATGTTTGAGTACGCTGTGCTAAGGCCCTTACCTCGTCAGCAACTACCGCAAATCCACGACCCTGCTCGCCGGCGCGAGCGGCCTCTATTGCTGCGTTTAAGGCTAATAAATTGGTTTGATCTGCAATGCCTTTAATCACTTCTAACACAGTGCTTATTAAGTCACTCTTTTCTTTTAAGTGCGCCAGTTTATCTGAGGTTTGTGCAATACCATCACTCAAACTTTCAATTTCGCGCGCGGTTTGTTGCACAATTTCATTACCGTTAATTGCTAAGCTGTTACAGGATTCTGTTTTATCTGAACTTATCTCCGCGTTACTAGCGACTTCTTCTGCCGCATTTCTTAGCTCGGCTAGGGCGTCCGCCACCTTTTGTATTTCAGACAACTGATGTTCGGTAGAGATATTATTCGACTCAGCATTATCATTTATTTGTGATGAACACGAAGCGAGTTCGTCGGCCGAGTGCACAATATTGCTTACCAAGGCATGTAAGTTGCCAATAAATTCATTAAATACTGAGGCAAGCTTACCTACCTCATCGTCAGCACGTACTTCTAACTTTCGTGATAAGTCACCACCACCTTTTGTAATATCCATCATTGCCTTGGTGACAACATTGATAGGTTCTACTACATACCTTTTCAGCACAAACCAGTTCGCAACAGATAAACTTGCGAGTAACGAGGCAATAATCAATGCGATTAGCAACTTCATTGAATTCAGCAGAGTGGCGTTGCTATCCATAAAATACTCGACTTCAATATAGCCAATCAGTTTCTCGCCTTCATAGTAAATATCAACACGGTCAGTACGCACATTTCCTGTACCCTGATTATCATCTGCTGCGCTAGCGATGGATTTTCCGCGATGGTCAAAAGCGTTTATTTCATTGATATGAGGGTAATTTACAAACGACGCTAAAATGTCGTTGCTTAGTCCTTTATCGTAGGAAAAAATTGGTTCCATCAATACGATGCGAAGCGCATCTTTTGAGTCTTGAATGCGCTCCTCTAACTGATTGTTAAAATAATGAGAGGCTAACAAATAGCTAACAAAGAAAATTATCAGCATAATTGCCAGTGAAACCGCCGATAAAATTAGCATTGATTTGTGTTGTATTGACTTCATGGTGTGCGCCTAGTGGGTGACTTTAAATAACATTGATTGTGTCGACGGAGTACTTATAGCTCGTCAATATTCAACCAAAACTCGCTTCTTTGTGTGGGTGTATCAGCATGCATGTAGGGGTTTTCAAGCCGAAATACGATGCGTTTGCCAAGCTCCGCTTTTTCCAGCGCGCTTTTGATCATGGGGTTGTTAAAGAATAACTCGTCGTAACTGCCATCCTCAATTGCCATCTCAAAGCCGCGATACAACTTGTCGTGGAGCGCTTGATTGTCTTTATTTACAAAAAACCACATGGCGTAGGGATAAACGAGCATAACATTGCTATCAATTGTAAGATTAAGGTCAGCATGATTTTCTACCTCTATCCAAGGCTCATGAACTGCCCGAGGGAAATAGTCGAAACGGCCGCCTTCCAGCATAGGGAAATGATTTTCGTATTTAATCGTGGTTTGCGTGGGTAACTGGGCGTGTTGCAGTACTTTGGTATCTCCCCAAAATGTGCCTTGTCCGGCAACGAATTGATTGAGGTCTTCGCGGGTCTGTATGCCGGCAAATCGCTCTTCATCACCTTTTCGAATAATAAATATGCGGTGCCCAAGTAGGCCTTTCAAAATGGGAATACGCACGGTAAGCATGCGCTGCTCTTTGTCTTTTGCTGCCCCTGCCCACAAAATATCAATCTGGTTTTCTTCGATTGCTTGAACCAGCCTACCTTCGGTCATGACATCATCGCTTTGTTTAAGTACGACATTATCATCTACTTTACTAAGCGCTAGCTTGAGTATTTGCGCTGCGATATCTTCTTTTTCGCCATCGACTTTACGAATTTTGTAAGTTTCAGCAACAGTAGCAAAGTGAAAGCTCATAAGAGCTATCATCAAAAAACCATATAAAGAGTATTTGTACACAATATTGCCTTTTTACAATTTTTTTACGAAATCTATAAGGGGTTATCGCTGGCAATCATAAAAGCTTTAATTTGCGCCATTTGCTTGGTTTTAATTAAGCAGATATGCGGGAGATTCATTGCTATTTAGTACAATACGTCCATGAATAAGCGTGTTTTTATGCGAAATTTTTCAAATTGTGAATATACTAAATAGTAGATTTTTTATGCCACACTCCATCCGGTTCTTTAATTTCAAGTTCAAGGAGATAGTATGAGTAATGATAGTTTCCACACCAAGCGACAGTTGAGTGTTGCCGGTAAGCAATACGATATATTTGATTTAACGCGCCTGCCTAATTACGAAAGCATCGCTCGTTTACCTTATTCCATGAAAATATTGTTAGAAAATCTCTTGCGCAATGAAGACAGCCTGCATGTGTCTTCACAAGATATTGAGGCTTTATGCAAATGGGACCCTAAAGCAAAGCCACTCGAACAAGTAGCCTTTACACCCGCAAGAGTTGTGTTGCAAGATTTTACTGGCGTACCGGCTATTGTAGATTTAGCCGCCATGCGCGACGCTGTTGTGAAACTAGGAGGCGAGGCAAAGTCTATCAATCCGCAGGTGCCGGTTGATTTGGTAATAGACCACTCAGTGATGGTTGACCATTTTGGTAGTGAAGACGCGCTGAGTAAAAATACCGAAATTGAGTTTGAGCGAAACAAAGAACGCTATCAGTTTTTGCGCTGGGGACAAAAAGCCTTTTCTAACTTTCGAGTCGTGCCGCCGGGTACCGGCATAGTACACCAAGTGAATTTGGAGTATTTAGCGCATGTTGTTATGGAGGGAGAGGCAAAAAATGATAATCCTTTGCTTTACCCCGACACACTCGTAGGAACCGACTCCCACACCACCATGATTAATGGTTTAGGTGTTCTAGGCTGGGGTGTCGGTGGCATCGAGGCGGAGGCTGCAATGCTTGGTCAGCCTATTAGCATGTTATTACCGCAGGTGGTTGGCTTTGAATTAACCGGTAAATTAGCCGATGGTGCTACGGCAACAGATTTAGTGCTTACAGTCACGCAGATGCTTAGAGAAAAAGGCGTAGTAGGCAAATTTGTAGAATTCTTTGGCGATGGTTTGAGCAACCTGCCCCTTGCCGATAGGGCCACCATCGCCAATATGGCCCCTGAATATGGCGCAACATGCGGTATTTTCCCAGTGGATGGTGAAACGCTGCGTTATATGGAACTGAGCGGACGTGAACAGTCTCAAATCGATGTAGTAGAGGCATACGCTAAAGCACAGGGTATGTGGCGCGAGGACGGCGAACAAGCTGCTCAATATTCCGATACTTTATCACTCGACATGGGCCATGTTGTACCGAGCATTGCTGGTCCAAAACGTCCGCAAGACAGAATATCTTTGTCGGATGCAAAAAGTGCTTTTGTTAAGCACATGCAAATACTGGGTGTAGAGCTAGAAGATGAGACCGTATCGCGCTTTGCAGATGAAGGCGGCGCGACAGCCGTTGGGGCAAGTACCTCGTCATCAGCGGTAAAAATTAATATAGACGGTCAAGATTGCGAGCTCAAACATGGTGACATCGTAATAGCCGCTATCACGTCTTGTACCAACACCTCAAACCCAGCGGTAATGGTAGCCGCTGGCTTAGTCGCGCAAAAGGCATTAGAAAAAGGACTGAAGCCTAAACCATGGGTAAAAACCTCTCTAGCGCCGGGTTCACAAGTTGTGCCCGCTTATTTAGAAGAAGCGGGTTTGATGTCACCTTTGCAAGATTTAGGCTTTGATGTTGTTGGTTTTGGTTGTACCACCTGTATTGGTAACTCTGGGCCATTGCCTGAGGTAATTAGCGACGCCATAAACGAAGGCAAGTTAACCGCTTGTTCAGTGCTGTCCGGTAACCGTAATTTTGAAGGCCGAATTCATCAGGACGTGCGCGCGAATTATCTTGCCTCCCCTCCTTTAGTAGTGGCTTATGCGCTTGCCGGCAGCATGACGATCGATATTTACAAAGAGCCTGTTGGTTTTGACAGAGAAAATAAGCCCGTTTATTTAAAAGACATTTGGCCATCGCAAGCTGAAATAAGCGAGCTGGTTGTTAAATCACTTTCGGCGAAAATGTTCCAAAGTCGCTATCAAGACGTGTTTGAAGGTAGCAAAGAATGGCAGGCCTTGCCTGTTCCAGAGGGTGAGACCTATAGCTGGCCTGATTCAAGTTACGTAAAAAACCCACCGTTTTTCGAGGGTATGATCAACGAGCTCAAGCCTATCGCGAGCGTGCAAGACGCAAGGTGTTTGGTAAAAGTCGGAGATTCGATCACGACCGACCATATATCGCCCGCGGGCGCGATTGCATCGAGTACACCCGCGGGTAAATATTTAAGCTCGCAAGGCGTGGATCAAAAAGACTTCAATAGCCTAGGATCGCGGCGCGGTAATCATGAGGTCATGATGCGCGGCACATTTGCTAATGTGCGTTTACGCAACGAACTTGCGCCTGGCACTGAGGGTGGATTTACCACTTACTTTCCTGACGACGAAGTTACCAGTATTTATGACGCCGCCATGCGTTATCAAAAATCGTCTACGCCCTTAGTGGTCTTGGCTGGTAAGGAATATGGTACAGGCTCATCGCGCGACTGGGCCGCAAAAGGCACCAAGCTTCTGGGCGTAGAGGCTGTGATAGCCTCAAGCTACGAACGTATTCACCGTTCAAATCTTGTTGGTTTTGGCGTTTTACCACTGGAATTTATGCCTGAACAAAGTGCTGATACTTATAATTTAAGCGGTGAAGAAAGCTTCAGTTTTTCAAGCTTAGATGAGCGACCAAAGGTGCTTACCGTTAGCGCTAAAAAGCCAGATGGTGAAACAGTAGAATTTGAGGT
>CAYQMI010000054.1:0-17977 GCA_964418575.1 uncultured Glaciecola sp. | reverse complement strand
TAATGGAGTACAACCAGCCGACATGAATCGAAACATTGCAACGGTATTTCAAGCTTCACGTCCTAACTTTTTAGTTTTAGGACCAGTATGCGTATTACTTGGAATAAGCCTCGCGTATAACAAAAGTAGCGAAATAGACCTATGGATTGGTGTTCTTTGCATTATAGTTGCCGTGTTTGGTCATATAGGCGTAAATTTATTCAACGAATATGAGGATGCCAAAAGCGGCCTAGACGAACACACACAGCGCACTCCTTTTAGTGGCGGAAGCGGAGCCTTGCAAAATAATCCATCTGCATTGCGTGCAGTGTTTTTCAGTGGCGTCATTGCGCTGAGCATTGCCGCTTTAGTAGGCGTTTATATCGCCTTACAAATCAGCGTATCGCTTTTGATATTAGGATTTATCGGCCTTATCTTAATCGTAAGCTACACGCCTTGGTTAAACAAACTTCCTTGGCTATGTTTAGTAGCGCCGGGGCTTGGCTTTGGGCTGTTGATGGTCACCGGAACTTACTTTGCTTTAACCGGCAAAGTTACGTGGGTATCGCTGTTGATTGCGGTTCCGGTTTTTGCCCTCAGCAATAATTTACTGTTGTTAAATCAGTTCCCCGATGTTCAAGCCGACAAAGCAGCAGGTAGAAATCATTTTGTGATCTGCTATGGCTTTCAACACTCAGCATTAGTGTATTTCGCTTTTGCTATGCTTACCCATTTATCAATAGCGCTAATGATTGCCAGCGGTGCACTGCCAAGTATAAGTAGTATTGCGTTTATAGGTTTGCCGCTCGGCCTGTTGATTGCTTTGAAGGCAAGAAATTTTGAATCTTCAAATATAGAGGCTTTTTTGCCTTTCATGGGTATGAATGTGGCTCTCACATTAATATTGCCGTTAATATTGTGTGTGTCCTTGTTTATTGCTTAACATGCCGCTACCAGTGCACGAGATTTTGCTTTGAATTTAGCTAAGGTGCTTAAGTACTTCAAAAATAGTTGTTATTATTAATTTTCTATACACCTCTACGTTAAGGGTTTTATTAATGAAATATTTAGGTAGCTGTCACTGTTCTAAAGTGAAGTTTGAGGTTGAGCTACCTGATTCGGTGGAGCTTGAGCGCTGTAATTGTTCTATTTGTGAAAAAAGCGGTTTGCTTCATCTCATTATTCCGAAGCGGGATTTTACACTGATTCAAGGTGCTGAGTTTCTCACCACCTACACATTTAATTCTGGGATTGCCAAACATACCTTTTGTAAAGTATGTGGAATTAAAGCGTTCTATACGCCCCGTTCGAACCCAGACGGCGTAAGTGTGAACGCCAACTGCCTTGATACACGCCCCCCCAGCATAAAAATCGTTGATTTTGATGGAGTAAATTGGGAGCAAAATGCTCATACGCTGGCGCATAAATCACAATGATTTCTTGCCAAGCTTACGATTACATTGAAATTGCGTGCATGCACCGCTTGCGAGTGCGGCTTGTATTAAATCAGGGTGACAGTATTGAAGGCACGGCGCTGGATACAACTAGAACAACAGATAATCAAGAGGCCTTATTGTTAGAGGAATCGACAGGTGCAATTAAAGTGCCCCTCGAAAACATTAAAACGATAGCAGCACTCACTAAAAACCCATACTTTAGTGAAGTCGATATCAGTTCAGTTTAATGTCATCACTTTTAAAAGGCGACGCTTAACACCATGAATTTTACCGATGCAAATATGTATATTGTTATTGCCGTGACTATGCTTGGTGCAGTGGGAATTACATTGTTTTTTGTAGGAAGCTTAATTGCAATTGCCGCAGCCTTTGCCCACCAACGAAAGCTATTTGCCATTGCCTGCATTATTTTCTTACCTTTGAGCGTGTTGTACTGCTTAATTTATTGGAAGCAAGCGCAATACCCAGCGCGCTACGTGTTCTCCGGATTAGCGCTTCTTTTGCTAACCTTTAGCCTCTCGATGTGGATATTATGAGTAAGTTTTATAGCGCGCTAATTATTTTTTGCATGATAAGCCTGAGCTTACCCGGTCACGCTAAATGGCAGGAACAAACTGCTGCCATAATGGGTACTAATATTCGTGCAGAGGTCTACCATCCGGATGCTGAAAAACGCCAGCGGGCACTTGATCAAGTTATGCTAGAAATGAACCGTATAAACGAGTTAATGAGTCCTTACATTGAATCTAGTGAGCTGTCTATTCTAAACAAAAGTGCAGCGAAATCGCCGCTTAAAGTCAGCAAGCAAATGTATAAAGTGCTTAGCCTATCGCAAAAAATTTCAGAATTAAGTGACGGCGCATTTGATATTACCTATGCAAGTGTCGGATATTTATACAACTATCGAGAGCAACAAAAACCTTCTAACGATGAGATTAACGCGCTTATTGAGGCAGTAAATTATAAGCACATTGTGTTAAATGAAGCGCAGCAGACTGTTTATTTTAAACACGCCAATGTAAAAATAGATTTAGGCGGCATTGCCAAGGGTTATGCGGTTGACAACGCCATACAAGCTTTGCAGAAAATGGGTATTGAGCATGCATTAGTCACCGCAGGCGGAGACACCCGGCTGTTGGGCGATAGAATGGGGAAGCCATGGATAGTTGGTATACGAGACCCGCGAAATAAAGACAAACAGGCTGTTGTCATTCCATTAGAGAATGCAGCTATGTCCACCTCAGGTGACTATGAGCGTTACTTTGAACAAGACGGTACGCGCTATCACCATATTATTTCGCCAAGCACTGGCAAATCAAGCTACGAAGTACAGTCTGTTTCTATAATCGGACCAGAGTCCGTGTATAACGATGGGCTCTCTACTGCCGTGTTTGTAATGGGTTTAGAAAAAGGAATAGGTTTAATTAATAGCCTCCCTGAGTTTGAAGCTATTGTTATGGACAATCAAAGGCGTTTGCACTTCTCCCAAGGTTTAGCAAATCATTAACATGCCATCCTCATTGCAGTGAACTCCACTGCATATTTTAGCCGCTATACCAATGGCTAAGTTATTGCGTTTTTGTACTGTACTTAGTGTCAGGTTTTTTTCCACTTTATTTTTCACTCCACCGTAAGTTTATGATTTTATTAAAATTAAAATAAGGTCTAAAATATGCATAACCAATATCTACGCAGTAAGGCTATTTAGCCTTATGCCAGGAAGGTGCTTCGTAAGCATTATAATAAAAATTGGCTTAAGCCAAATATAGAAGTGCGATAAGACGTTTTATCGTTGTTATCAGTTCAGGAGTTTATACACATGAAAATGAACAAAATATTTACTGCTACTACTAGCACCCTAGTGCTTAGCTTAGGTGTAGCGTTTGCATCAAATGCATCGCTTGTAGCGCAATCAAACACGCAAATCGGTACATTCGGTGAAATGCATTGGCAAGCACAACATACTTTAGTTGGTGCTGCTCCAGGTGGAACTTCAAACGGAACTGATGCAAACGGCAACCCTCTCTACCACCCAAGCTTTCCAGCGAATGGTGGAACAGTTGGTATGCTTATGGACTACGGTCCTGCAATTGGCCGTTTTGTATGTTCTGGTACCTTGATGAACGACCGTCGTTCAATCTTAACCGCTGCACACTGTGTGTCTGATGGTGCAGGTACTGCTAACCCGCTATCAACTACAATTTTCTTCCAGCCAGATGGTGGTTTACCAACCGACGTGAGCATCTATGGCGCAGCATCTGCTGCTGCAGGAACGGTTGGCATTGACGTTACCGATTACTTCGTTAGCCCAGATTACACCGGTGAAGTTATTGACCAAAACGACGTGGCAGTTTTACGTTTAGCAACAGAAGCACCAGAGTGGGCAGTTTCTCACGGCATCTATGACAATGGTGATTTAACTGGTGAGCAGTTTAACGTTCAAGGGTACGGCGGTCTTGGTGACGGTGCAGGTAGAGATCCTTTATTAGGTCTAGGTTTGTTGCGTCAAGGCGACAATATTTATGATTACGCTTGGGGTAACTCAGCGTTTAATGGTTTCTTTACTGATCGCGACGCAGCAGGTGAGAATTTCTTCGGTCAGGCTGAGGTTGAATTTTCGTATGTGTCTGATTTCGACAACGGTTTAGCGGCTAATGACATGGCAGGACTAATTTCTGACGCTGTTGGCGCTACTCCTGGTATTTTCAACGATGTAGGCCTAGGCGATAGCGAAGTAGGTGTTGCTGGCGGTGACTCTGGCGGTCCTAATTTCATCAATGGTTTAGTCGCAGGTATCAATAGCTACGGCTTAAGTTTTGGTACTACTTTTGGGGACATCGATGGAGACCTAAACAGCAGCTTCGGTGAATTTAGTGGTTACGTTCCTACTTGGATCCACGCTGATTTCATCAACGCTTCTTTATTCGATGACGCAGTTGAAGAAGTATCTGCACCAGGTGTACTTGCTCTTATGCTTTTAGGCGTATTTACACTAGGTGGCGTTGCACGTCGTCGTCGCGCTTAATGAGTAAAAAAATAGCTATTTAAATCTAGCTATAAAATTTAATAAAACAAGTTAGTTCAAAAGCCGGCGTAATTGCCGGCTTTTTTATAATCTTTTCTGTCGTCCATAACAAGCAATTACCACAACCTAATAATTATCAAGGCGACACCCTAGTGATAGCGCTTCCCTCTTAGTAATTTATCCATCCAAGCGGCGCTGCTGCGCATCATTTTCATGCATTTTTGTAAGCAACTCTTTGCCTTAGGGTACTCAAAACTCAGTATCAGTAAGCCCGGTAAAATAAATAAAAGCGACGGACCAGGAATAATAAAAAATATTGCACCCAGTAAAATAAACAGTCCGCCAACGAAGCTAATCAAAGATTTTTTTATAAGTTTCATAGTAAGGCTTTCCCTAGCGTGCGAAGTTATTAGTAACGAGCATGGTTGCGCTTGTCGTTAAGTGGCGCAAGTAAGAAGTAAAATATCCAAGCAAACCAAGATATGAATATAACGGCCAGAACCCAGGCTGCCTTTTCGCCACCCGATGTGCGGCTAGAAGAAAGTATGACAATAAGTGGAATTAACCACACGATCCCACCAATCAAAAAGAAAATGCTGCCAAAAATAAATTCCATGGTATTACCTCAATATTGCTAGATTCAAACGCGATGTTTAAATTCTGTGTTCAAGTATGAACTAGCAATACGAGTGCCATTAAAAAATATCAATAAAAACAGTAAGGTATGTATTTTTTGAAATGCGGGATGTATGAGCTTTAGCGGATTTAACCAATAAGTGGCGTGTTTTTTACACGCCGCTTACTTAATGATGGTCGAAATCGACCTTCAATATCTCTATGTTGTCTGTAAACGTTAAGGTTTTAATCTCGCCTTTTCCTTCCACATTAATGGTGTTGGTCTGAGAGTACCAAATATCTCTGAGGGCGTTGTGCTGAATGTATAAACCGCTCAAGCTTTCGGGTGAGGGTGTTTCTTGATACACCCAAAAGTGTTTACCATCAATTTCAAAGCCTACTGTTTGCAACGACAGTTCTTCTTGCGCACCGTTGTACATTGCAAAGCGCTCTGAAACATAGTCGCTAAAAGCTTTTTGTGTATCTGAACTAGCAAGAATATCTGCATCACCGCCAAATATCTCTTTAACGGCATGCTCGGCGTCGTGTACCTCAAACCTGTGCATTATCTCAATGTTGTCTGTACGAGGATTAAATAAAACCGTAGTAATAGCTTGTTTTTGCTGATGTGCAAAACTGTAGGGGCTAAAAGCCCCTAAAGCGAATGCAAGTAGAAATAATACCGAGTAAAAGGTCTTAGTCATCCTTTTCCTCAGACTTCAGCTCGGTTTTAATATCTTGCATGATGTCTCTGTTCACCTTGCCGGAGCGTGGCTTAGATTTATATGCTTCGATACGCGATGGAATAATGCGGCGCGGATAATGATTGTTTTCAATATCAACATCGGCCGTTTCCCAGCGCGGGTCAACGGTAACGCTGCTAAGCACTTTATCTTTATCGGTAACAACAAGCTTAGAGACAGCCTTAGGCGTGCGTCGCCAAATTTCAGCCGGGATGTACATATTCTCGGTGCTGCCATCTTCAAAGCTAAGCTCTAAAATAATTGGCATCACCAAACCACCCACGTTTGAAAATTCAAGCACGTAGTAGTTTTTATCTTCTTCTACCGCACGTTCAAATGCCACTCTTTCCCATGGCTCTAAGTCATTTAAAAACTTCTGATAGGCATTGCGCTCTTTGTTGGTTACGGTAAAGCGGTCGTTATCATCGTAAAAGTCTTTCACGTCACGGTTACGGTCAACCCAAAGGGTCTTACCTTCGGCTTTGTTACGCTCGTCTGTAAGTGATAAAGGCTTATCTAGTTCGTGCTGGCGCTCGCGGTCAAAGTCAATATCAGGGTTTTTAGTATCAAGTCTTAGTTTATAAACACTGTCTAGAGAGATATCCACATGGTCGGTTGAATAAAACCAGCCGCGCCAGAACCAATCTAAATCTACTCCTGATGCTTCTTCCATGGTGCGGAAAAAATCTGAGGGCGTTGGGCGTTTGTATTTCCAGCGCTGCGCGTATTCTTTAAAGGCAAAATCAAAGAGCTCGCGGCCCAGTATGGTTTCACGCAAAATATTAAGCGCCGCCGCAGGCTTTGTATAGGCATTTGGCCCGAGGCGCAACACCGAATCAGACTGCGTCATAATAGGCACTTGTGTGCTTGATTTCATGTATGAGGTGATATCGCGCGGTTCAACGCCCCATGGAATGCTAGGGTCCCACTCTCGCCCGGCAACGCCGTCTAAAAAGCTATTGAGGCCTTCATCCATCCACGTCCATTGACGTTCGTCGGAGTTAACAATCATCGGGAAGTAAATATGCCCTACTTCATGAATAACCACGCCAATTAAAAAGCGTTTTTCAGCTAATGAGTAGGTACGCGAGCCATCGTCTTGTAAGTCTGTGCGCGGGCCGTTAAAGGTGATCATGGGATATTCCATACCGCCAACAGGGCCATTTACCGATTGCGCTACCGGGTAAGGATAGTCAAAAGAAAAACGCGAATATACTTCCATTGTATGGATGACTGATTCGGTTGAATATTTCTTCCATAAATCGCCGCCCTCTTTCGGATAAAAAGACATGGCCATAACCAGAGGCTGTTCATCCCCGCCTTGTTGATACCCTTTTGCATCCCACATGAATTTACGCGAGCTTGCCCAAGCAAAGTCACGTACGTTTTTGGCACTGAAGGTCCAAGTTTTGGTATCACTTGTACCCTCTCTTTCATTTTCTAAGGCTTCTTCTTCCGTCACTATAAATACTGGGCGTTTCGCATCTTCAGCGTCTTTTAAGCGTTTTCTTTGTTCACGGTTTAGCACATCCTCTGGGTTTTGCAGTGCACCGGTGGAGGAAACTATGTGATCGGCAGGTACCGTGATATTCACATCATAATTACCAAATTCCAGTGTAAATTCACCTCGACCAATAAACTCTTTATTAGTCCACGCTTCATAATCGGTGTAGGCAGCTAGCCTAGGGAACCACTGCGCTAGCAAAAATATGTCGTTGCCGCCCTCGCGTGCATCATCAGGAAAATGTTCATAACCAGAGCGAGCTGAAACAGCGTCTTCTTCAACGATGTTAAACGCAAAATCGATTACTAACTGCGTGCTGGAGTCGGGCTTTAGTGCTTGAGAAAGGTCCACTCTCATTAGTGTACCAACAATCACGTGTTTAAGCGGGTTGCCGTCTTTATCACTTACCTTTTGAATGTCATAGCCAAGCTCGTTGTCGGTCACAAACTGGTCGCGGCGAAGTGCGCCTAAACTTAAACGTGCAGGACTATCTGAAGATGCGCCTTGCGTCGCCGGACCTCGATTGCCAATTCCACCAAAGGTGGTGGTCAGTGCCGACATAGAATCGTTGCGGAATTTGTTTTGATCGAGCTGTATCCACAAATATTTCAGGGTATCGGGTGAGTTGTTTTTGTAGGTAATTTCTTGCGTCGCTTCAAGCCTGCGTTTTTGCTCATAAAGGGTAACGTCAATTTTGTAGTCAACCTGTTGTTGCCAATACATATGCCCCGGTTCGCCTGCCGCATTGCGGTAAACGTTTGGCGTTGGCAGGACTTCATCGAGTTGACGAAACTTATCTTCAAAATCACCTTTTGTTTGTTTTATTGCTGCGTGATTGAAAAAACTAGCGAAAATGATGAGACTAAGGCTTAAGCCCTTAACGAATGTATAGCGTTGAAACAAAACATTTACCTTAAAATACGTGGTTATTAATAGTGTACACGTGTTTCGTCGTTTAAATCTAGATTCAACGGCAAATCTATATGTAAGAATATGTATCGTAAAGTTTTTACGAATATTAAAATTTAACGAAGCTTGTCTTTTAATTCTAAGAGATTTTCCGTTTTAGTCTGAACATAAGCGCATGATACATTTATGTTTTTTAAGAGCGAGGAAGATATTTTTGTGTCAGCAGTATATTTAGGTACATGTCACTGCAATCAAATAGAATTACAGTTGCGTCTGCCGAAAGCCCTTAACGAGTATTCCCCCAGAGCCTGCGATTGTGATTATTGCATGCAGCAAGACGCGATGTATGTCTCTGACCCTCTCGGCACCCTTGATATTGTCAGTACCATCAGTCTTGCTCGTGCAAAGCAGGGTTCTATGCAGGCGGAGTTTTTGAGTTGTGTTAACTGCGAACAGCTCGTAGCGGTTGTAAGCAACATAGACGGGCTTACAAAAGGTGCTATAAACGCAGAGTGCTTGCACGATTCACAGCTATTAAAAGCGCCGACGGCTGTTAATCCGCAGACCCTAAATGCTGAACAAAAACGTGAGCGCTGGTCGCAACATTGGTCTAGTGTCAGTTTAAGCGAGCCAGATTAATTGCCGTTTGAAGCTTGACTCGCGTCCCCTTCCTGAAGGGTTTTTGTTGGTATAAAAGCTTCGGGCGGTGTTGCCAACATCTTCTTCATTAGCAGCTCAGCACTTTTTTCAGCAATGTGTTTAATCATGCTGCGATTAGTGTTATCTCCCATCTCATAGGTAACAGAATGCAAGCCATAATGATCCGCAATAAATTGCTTAAATACACCTCTACCTGGGCTACTTCCTGGGCGTTCACGAACCGTAAAAGAGCCTAAGCGTGCTGCTTTTAAGTCCTCTAGCCAGCTTTGGGAGAAGTCACTCGGTACTAATCCATAATCAGTTGGCATGGTGTAAAAAATGTCTTGTTGAGTCGAGTGAAAATCTAAAGCAAAAACGAGCCTTTGCTGCGCCACAAGCTGCTTCTCAAAATACTCATATATTGAGCGGGTTTCAGCCTGCGTGAACTTGCCCCAGTCTCGATTTAAATCTATGCCATTACTGTTGTGGCGCCAGTTTCCATTTGCCACCCCATCTGGATTAACAAGTGGCACTACTAGAATGTTAAAACGATTTAAAAACGCCCTTTGCAGCTCAGATTCTTGGCTTAGTTTTTCTACGAAGGCAAACAGCGCGAGTGCACCGGTAATCTCAGGTGGATGCTGACGCCCTAAGATCAAAAGCCATTCTTCGTTATCTGTTTGTTTAGCAATTAAACCTTCAATCACTTTACCCTCAGTAGAAGTGCCAACTTGTTCCACATGAAACGTTTTTACAATAGCCTCTTGCTGCTGCCAATCTGTGTAATGTGTTTGCGTGATGAGCTCTTGAGCGGCAACAAATACCTTTTGTTCATTAAGCCTTAAGTTAAAGTGAAGGGTTTTATCATCTACAGTAAAGTCGAGCGACTTCCAATTTAGCCCGTCTACACTTATTTTGGGGATATAGCGCGGCGAAGCGTTCTGGGCAACTATGCTCATCCGTATATCCTGTTCACCGCTTTTACTGCTTATCGCAAAGGCATACCAAGGGCTAGGATTAATCGGCGAGTTTTCTGGGAGTACGCTTATTTGATAGTGATCAAGAGCATCATTGTTTGTAATGCCTTGTACGGTGAGTTTTTCACAAGCGTCTACTCGCGCGCCGTCAAAGTCGCTTTTTATGCTTAGCTTTTCAAATTCACAATTAAGCGCGTAAAGTGATGGGCTCCAAAAAAATGAAGCAAACAAAAGCGATGTTGCCACAAGCATCAAAGTACGGGTTGCTAGCACTGCTTTAGCATTTTTAGGGGTTGCCTTATTCATAGAAGCTCGCTATTTCAGGATGATCATTATTAAATGCCTGTACCACTTGCCAACTCAATTTTTGTAGCGCTAAGGCAGTTTCAGGGTCAAGCCCAGCAGTAAAAGGGTTACCTTCCGCAGACTGTTGATACAAACTTGCATAAAACACACAGGCAGCCAAGTAAGTACCAGCAGTACTTGGGTGTTTCAAAATCTCTCTGTAAGTCAATACAGAAACGGCATCACTTTGCTTAACACCGAGCACATCAGGTACATAAAGTTCAACACCGGGTAAAAGAGTACTGGCTTTTGCAAAGGCAGTGCCTACAGGCACCAGCGGCACCTTATGCTTTTTCGCTTGCTCGATGTATACGCTTTCAAGGCTTAAGGCCATCTGCGCGTCGCCTTTGTAGGCCCACGTCATAAATAAAATGGCTCGCTTATTATGTTGTTTGATTATCTCAATGGCGCTGGTAAGAGATGCATCAAAGCGTTTTACTTTGTTTTCATTAATCGCTTCATTACTATGAGCTTGCAAGACCACAGCATCCCAAGCTCGCGAATCTTGTGCAAGAGTGGCTTGCAAGGCGCTCAGCTGCTCGTGTATATGCCCGCCAGACAAACTTAGCAAGCGCAGTCTTTGCTTGCCTCGCTCCCAATCGCCGTTAGCCCTAATAAGGCCGCCGAGGTGGTTGTGGATCCCATTGTTGTAAAAACTAAAACTATTGCCAAGGAATAAGACCTTATCGTAGTTTGCAACAGGCGCTTTTTGTGGATTGCTCAGAGCATCCTTTGCTATGACATTTGTCGATACAAAGGAAAATAGTAAACAACATACTGTTATGCGAAAACGAGTAAAGACCGCGCGCTTGCATATATTCATTTTGCAAACTTCCTCTAAAAAGATGCTCAAGAAACTAACTTACACCTTATAAAAATACCCAAGGCGCCAACCAAATTGACACAAGCGACAATAACAGCATGCCGACTAAGTTAAGTATTGCCCCAGCTTTTACCATTTGCGGAATGGTCACTACGCCCGAAGCAAAAACAATAGCATTCGGTGGCGTAGCAACGGGTAGCATGAAGGCACAACTTGCGGCCAGTGTAATCGGTATACACAGTAAAAGTGGTGACACTCCAAGCTCTAATGCCACCGCAGCAACCACCGGTAAAAAAGTGGCCGCTGTGGCCACGTTGCTGGTTAATTCGGTTAAAAATATAACCAAACCCGTTGCTGCCACAACTAAAACAAATATCCCCAACGCACCAAGAGGCGTTAGGCTTGAGCCCAACCATGTCGC
This sequence comes from uncultured Glaciecola sp., assembly GCA_964418575.1. GTDB lineage: Bacteria > Pseudomonadota > Gammaproteobacteria > Enterobacterales > Alteromonadaceae > Glaciecola. Next base: position 6,540 of record CAYQMI010000054.1, on the reverse strand, counting down.
TAAGCCACTGGCAGAGACTGCTGCGGCCAAACTTAAGCCGCCACCGAACAGAATTAGGACCCCCCACGGCAGGCGATGCACATTTTCCCAAACCATAAGCTGAGGCTGTTGAGCGTTGCCACTTGGTAACAAAAACAAAAGAAGTGCAGCAGTCATCACAATGCCAGTATCGCTTAAAAAGTCGATGCCAAACCAAGCTGAGATAGGGCGCCTTAATATCCAGCATATTACGACCAAAGCAAATACAATTGCTACACGTTTTTCTGCGCTGGACATGGGTCCGAGTTCTTTTTGGAGGTTTTGCAGATAAGCGTTAACTGAGGCATTGGCGGGAATATCGATTTTAAAGGTAAAGCGAGTAAGCGATAGCCAAGCTAAAGGTAGCATTAATAACATTACCGGCACGCCCACTAGCATCCAACTTGCAAAGGTAATCTGTATATCATAATTTTCGTTTAAGAAAGCCGCCAATAATGCGTTTGGTGGCGTGCCCACAAGGGTTGCCAGGCCGCCGATAGTGGCTGCGTATGCAAGCCCTAATAGCATCGCAACTTCAAAAGCACGGGTTTGTTTTACAGATAAGTGTGAGTTGTTCTGCGTAATTACTTTTGCCACCGACAGCGCGATAGGCATGAGCATCATAGTAGTAGAAGTATTGGTCATCCACATTGATAGCAAAGCTGCCACAAGCATAAACCCGCCAATTAAGCGGCGACCATCGGTTCCGGTTACCGTCAAAATTGCAAGGGCAATACGTTTATGCAGCATCCACTTTTCAACGGCAAGAGCTAGTACGAAGGCGCCTAAGAATAGATAAATAATGGGGTTCGCATAATGTGAGGTAGTTTCGCTGATTGTGGCGATACTTAAAAAAGGAAAGGTAACAATGGGTAAAAAAGCCGTCACTGGCACTGAGACCGCCTCGCTAGCCCACCATGTTGCCATCCAAACACCTACCGCAGCAACCCGCCAAGCGGCAGGCTCCATAGTAGTTTGCGTGCTATCAAACAGCATAAAGCACGCAAACAATAGCGGGCCGAGTATTAAACCTATGTCTTGATAACGAGCACGAGCGTGCTCACTGACATCAGCAGATTCCATGCTTACTCCTGAATAAGGGGTGAGATAAAAAGAGCGCTAGAAGCGCGCTCTTACATCAAGGTAATAACTGCGACCAAAGTCCCTATGCGCGTCTGCGAAAAACCCAAAGAAACGGTCGGCTAATGGCGCTCGTTCATCGGTAAGGTTTCTAACACCTAGGCGTAATCGGGTATCGACGTCTTTAATATCAAAGCTGTAGTCGAAGGTCGCGTTGTAAGTAGTCATTGACGGTATAATATACTGCGTCCCATCATCAAGGGTCAAAGAACTTTGATAAAACTCGCCAATACGATTGCCACTTACCGATGCGCCAAAGGCATCTTTGCGCCACGATACTCTAGCAGAATGGCGCTGCTCCTGATTACCATCCCGGCCAATCAAGTCAGCAAAGCCATCAACAGGAAAACTAGCCGGTATTAAGCCGCTTTCTTGAGCTTCTACTAGGCGTGCAGCCTCGCCGCCTGCTTCTTGTTCAAATTCGTCTAAGAATGAACCGTTATAACTAAATTTGAAACGGCCAATTTCGGTGTCGATATCGTAATATATACCTACATCAAATCCCGCAAGTTTGCGTTTATCAAGATTCGCATAGCGGTCATCTATAAAGCGTATATCACCCGCAGGGCAGATACCCGCCGCCAGATATATCGCGCTTTCATCTGCGCCCGGGGCTTGTCTGCTAATTGCTGGATTGAAGCTTGCGCTATCACAACTTCCTGTGCCGCTCTCAAGGCGCAAAACAAGATCGAGTAAGGTATGGTTTTCTTCTCCAAATAAACCGATGGTGTTTTCTTTATCAATCGACCAGTAATCTACCGTAATGGTTAGATCGTCAACTGGCGTGAGTACAATCCCTAAGTTGGTATTGGTTGATTCTTCAGGGGCTAATTGATCGCTGCCTTGCGCGATACGCTGAATGGAATTGCGACAATCTAAAGTATCTTGGTCTGGGTCGCCACCAAATTCAGCTGCATACAAACAAGCGTAATCGGTTCGCGTGTTGTTTCTGGCAACAATGCTTTCATTAATTGTGATCAGGTTTGGCGCTCTAAATGCTTCAGACCATGAGCCTCGTAACATAAAGAAATCCAAGGGCTTCCAGCCAAAGGCAAGTTTACCTACCGTTGTACTTTCCACATCTGAAAAGTCCTCGTAGCGTATCGCTGCTTGCACATCTAAGCTATCAAATACCGGTATTTGTACTTCAGCAAACACCGAGAATACTTTGCGCTCACCGCTGCTGTCGGGTGTGGGGCTAGAATTTACTACATCCGAGACAAAGGGGTAGGTATCGCCTTCAAAATCAGTAAAGGTAATGGTGCCATCGAGGCGGTCGTCTCTGTCATCAACGAAAGACTCTTCGCGATATTCCATCCCCGCAACAAAGCCTACCGGTCCGCCGGGCACGGTGAATATTTCGGGATGAGACATTTTAAAGTCGAAAGTCGTTAAGTCAGTTTCGCTTTTTCGAGAAACGTCAATTAGTGCTCGTTCGATATTAGAGTCCAAGCCACCGCTAAAGGGATTATATGCGTCTGGTGAGCTGTCAAACAGCGCTTCGGTAATTAAATTGTTAGATACACGATTTCGAGTGATATCTTCTTTAGTGGCTTTCGAGTGAGTAAATGCACCCTCCCAATCCCACTCACCCATAGTGCCTCTGAAACCTTGCAAGAAGCGGAATGAATCACCATCGTTATCAACAATACGCGGCACTTCAGCAAAGCGGTAGTTATCTATTATTAACTCTAGACCCTCACAAGGAACATCGGGGATCAAGGAGTTGTCTAGGCGATTAGGTGAGCCACACGGACCAAAGGGGTTATAATAGTTCTCGGCACCAACGCGCAGGCGCGACGATGTAAAGGGTGCGGTGGGGTGGCGTCTTAGATTGGTTTTTGATTGATACAAGGAAAACTCAGTAAAGCTTTCCACACCATTTCTAAACTCGTGATTTAAAAATACAAAAAAGTTAGTTCGCTGAAGCTCAGAGCTTACGTCTCTGTCGGCGTTTAGGTTATATCTAAATGTGCCTTGACCGTCGATACCGCCGCAAGTAGTCGCATTAAGGGTATATTGACAACGCGGATCGCCAATGGGGAAAGTCTCGAACTCGCCTGACCTATCGGTAAATATTCCGTTTAATCCCGCTGCAGAAGCGCTGCTGACTAAATCAAATTGACCAAATAATGAGTTTGCAGAATTATTCCTAAAACGAATATCATCTTCCCATAGTGAGCCTTCTGGAATACGGTCTCTGAAATCTGAGTTTGCCCAGCGCTCATCATCTTGAGAATTTACTCGGTCGCGGTTGTAGTAACTGCCAAATACGCTGATATTGGTGCGCCCGCCGTTAAAGTCTTTCCCCCATTCGACGGTCAAAGTTTGGGTGTCCCGTGGAATATTGTCGTATTCCGCCCAGCGTCCGCTAAGGGTAAAACCCACAAAGTCTGATTTTAAAACGTGATTAACCACGCCCGCTACCGCGTCTGCACCGTAGATGGCTGACGCACCATCGCGCAGTACCTCAACGCGATTTAAACCATGTACTGGGATGGTATTCACGTTAACCGAGTTAACCGGCACAAAACTACCGCCAACTTCTTCGGTTTGGTAAGAGGCAGAGTTAACCATACGGCGTCCATTTAATAACACCAAGGTATTGCCGGTGCCAAGGTTGCGCAGGTTGTAAGTACCAACGTCACCGCGAGCAGCATTTACGCCGCCGCTAATATTTTCAGCCTCTGAAAAGAAGTTTTGACCGTTTTCTGGAATAAGCTGGAGTAGGTCGTCAATGGAATCGATGCCAAGCTGACCGATTTCTTCGGCACCAATCACCGAAACCGCAAGTGTTTCAGCTACCGGTCCACCTTTTAAATTGGACCCTACAACGCTTATTTTCTCTACGCTTTCGTCGTCAGGGTCTACTTCAGGAGCCGTTTGCTGAGCATAGGCTCCGCCCGATATAGCAAGGGCAACTGCAAAAGATATTTTACTGAGATATTTAGACTTTTTGTGTGTGTTATGTGTGAGTGTGTTCATGGGCATCTCTGTTTTTATTGTTAAGCTCTTAATACTTAACGCATGAGATGGGAAAACCCCCTAAATAAATTTTACAAAAAATTTACATGGATAAAAGCAACAGGTAGTAAGCGAGACACATTGTCTTCGTTTTACTCGTTGAATAAAGTAAGAAAGGTAATACAAAATAGTTTCCGCGTAGATAAATGCCAAAGACATAATGCTGCGTTTGTCATGAAATGAGTGGCGGTCAAAATCTAAGGTAAAGGCCTTGTTTTTTTGGACAAGGCCTCTTTGAATCAGTTAGCAAGCTTGTTAAGGCCTTTCATTCCTCACTAAAGTACTCTCTATACTCAGCAAAAACAGCCTGAACTTCTTCATTTTCTGCTAGCTCACGCATAAATTTAGACAGTGAATCATGTAAAAACAGGGATTCTGTTGGCTTAATCTCGAAGTCTTTATAGGCAGATGTCCACATGTTATCGACGTCAGTTGAGTCCATTGTGTATTCATAGTTGGCGATTGACTTTCCCTGCACAAATACATCGTAGCGAACTTTAAATTGTGTGTTAGATACTAGTGGAATAATCCCTAAAGTTGATGCGCTCAACATCAGTGATGTAAATTGGGTGCCGTCTTGTTTGGTTCTGTGACCATTTAAAATACGCAAACCAATGGGAAGACCAACAGATTTCTTGTCAATTGCTTTAAAACTGGCCATTGCGTCGAGCTTTTCTTCAAATGAATCATCTTCTATGTTGGTCACAAAAAATACAGGTGGATAAAGCAAACCATCATGTTGATATTCTTCCAGCACTAATTGCCGCTCTTGTTCCAAATCATTCGCATACGCGGAGAACGTGCTTATAAAAAGCGCGAAAGGAAATAAAAATAAAACACTTCGCATCAGGTCAGCTCCTATTGATAACATAAGATTTGGTTGGAATACTCAACCGCTAATTTACTAGAGGTTTCAAAATCATCATCGCGCACACCTGTGTTGTATTCGATAGAGTGTTTATCTAAAAACCGTGTGATGATATTTGCTTTGACTGCAAAATTGAGGTTCTGAGCGCTGGTACCGGTCTCTTTTAAAAGCATAGCTTGGTTTAATGAGCTAGATACCAAGCCCATTAAATTACCTCTATAGTCAGTAACTGGGCCTCCACTATTACCTGGCTGCACAGGGGCCGAGAATTGAAAAAAGCCTTGAGCACCTTTGAGTCCGCCAAGAGAGCTGATATTTCCGACCGTAAGCGAAGGATAGTCAGATAAAATACCGGATAGAGGATAACCGGTGGCGAATATCTGCTTACCTAAGCTTGCTGAAGTTTCTTCTTCAATTGTGACCGAGCTTTCATTGTTGAAGTTAACTTCCAGAACAGCCAAATCGAGTAAGCGGCTCGAAGCAAGTATAGCAGCCTCATAAACTTGTCCCTTATGCTGCAGTTCAACAAATACGCAGTCTTCAACAACATGCGCCGCGGTCATACTATGCCCTGTGTTATTGATAAAAAAGCCTGTGCCTGAGCTTGTTGGCTCAAAATCGACAAATAGGTCTTTTATGGCTAAGGAGTCAAGTTCAGGAGGGTTCGAGACGATGTCAGCGTTACGATTAATAAAGGTCACAAATTGCTCTTTGAGCACCTCGGCATTTGCATTAAAAACCGCATGGAAATCATAAAAGCCGCCAGTACCGCTGGCTCTTTCGGTAACTTCAGTAGAGTAGAGCTTTGAACCAGACTTATCTACGATATCCAGTTCAATATCAGACTCCCACCCTCCCCAAGTGTAATTCCAGTCACTGTTTGTTTTTACCTTTATCAGAAAATCAAAGTCAGATTTGCTTGTTAAAGGCTCTGCGTTGCTGAACATATCATTGCCAACAAGCTCAAGCGCCTCCTCCATCTTGCCAATAAAATTGATCTTATCTTCTTTAACGCTTTTGTCGACGTAGAATGCGACTTTTGCATTTACTGGCAGCGTGATATTTTGGTTAAGCTTGGTTTTTGTTTTGATAGAGGCCGTGTCAGTGACAGGTGTCGCTTCACAGGCCATTAAGAGAAATGCAATGAATATGCACGACAAAATTCGCATCTTCATATCCTTATGAGAATAAAAGTAACAAACAAGAATCTACGAGAAATTGCGGAAGATAGCTACTAAAACTTCTGAGAACTACATATAAAGGTCATTATCAAAGTTTGTTAATCGAACAGCATTGTCTCCGCGCAAAGCGACAGACTCACACTCAACGAGCAGAGTAGAATACCGATATGTTAATAGTTCAAGCTTAGTTTTCCTTTTATGTTTAGCAAATATGTTCACGAATACATTTATCCCACTAAGCAGTTATTAGTGATGATAGCGATATACCCAGTGTGATCATAGCAATTGCAAAGTGATATGCCCAAGGTG
>CAYQMI010000053.1:6768-24619 GCA_964418575.1 uncultured Glaciecola sp. | reverse complement strand
AGTTTAATAATTTTTATATACCTCATTAGTAGCATATCTATGGCTTAATTTTATTGAACTCTGTAGACTTGACGTAAATAACTACATCTAACCTAAGCCAAAGAGAAAGCATCGTGAAACTGATCAATTCACTGAAAGATTACGGAATAAATACATCGCAAGAAATATTGCACAACCCCAGTTACGAAATGCTGTTTGAAGAAACTACGCTCGATGACCTAGAAGGGTTTGAAAAAGGATATGTAACTGAGTCGGGGGCAGTCTGCGTTAAAACTGGAAAATTCACAGGTCGCTCTCCGAAAGATAAATACATAGTTAAAGACGCGGTTACAAAAGATACCATTTGGTGGGCAGACCAAGGCAAAAATGACAATAAAGCGATTGATGGGAAGACATGGTCGCATTTGAAGAGTTTGGTTACCTCTCAACTAAGTGATAAGCGCTTATTTGTGGTTGACGCGTTTTGCGGCGCTAACAAAAACACTCGGCTTTCAGTGCGTTTTGTCACCGAAGTCGCGTGGCAAGCTCATTTTGTAACTAACATGTTCATTCGCCCTAGCGCAGAGGAACTAAGCGATTTTGTGCCCGACTTTGTGGTGATGAATGGCGCAAAGACAAGCAACCCAGATTGGAAAGAACAAGGCTTAAATAGCGAGAACTTCGTTGCTTTCAATCTTACTGAGCGCATTCAGCTTATTGGCGGTACATGGTATGGCGGTGAGATGAAAAAGGGCATGTTTTCTATCATGAACTATTATCTCCCGCTTCAAGGTATTGCATCGATGCACTGCAGCGCTAATGTAGGTGAAAAAGGCGACGTAGCGATTTTCTTTGGTCTTTCAGGGACAGGGAAAACTACCCTCTCAACAGATCCTAAGCGTCAACTCATTGGGGATGACGAACACGGATGGGATGACAACGGCATCTTTAATTTTGAAGGTGGATGCTATGCAAAAACCATCAATCTCAGTAAGAAGAATGAGCCAGATATTTACCACGCAATTAAAAAAGACGCATTGCTAGAGAATGTTAGCGTTGATGAAAACGGAAAAATTGACTACGACGATGGTACGATAACCGAAAATACTCGCGTTTCTTATCCCATTTATCATATTGATAATATCGTCAAACCAATATCAAAAGCAGGTCATGCAAATAAGGTAATTTTTCTAACGGCTGACGCTTTTGGCGTTCTTCCAGCCGTGTCGAAATTAACGGCTGAACAAGCTCAGTATTATATGCTGTCTGGCTTTACTGCCAAACTGGCAGGAACAGAGCGAGGCATCACCGAACCTACCCCCACATTCTCAAGTTGCTTCGGCGCAGCTTTTTTAACCTTGCACCCTACCACTTACGCCAGCGTATTAGAAAAACGCATGGCCTTATCAAACGCTCAAGCCTACTTAGTCAATACAGGCTGGAATGGCAGTGGCAAACGCATTTCAATTAAGGCTACGCGTGCAATCATTGATGCGATATTAGATGGTAGCATTGACAATGCTGAACAAAGCACTGTGCCTATTTTCCAACTCGCCGTTCCTTGTGAATTGCCGAAGGTATCGAGCGATATTCTTGACCCTCGGGCCTCATATGCGGATGAAAATGATTGGTACGACAAAGCTGAAGACTTAGCGGCTAAATTCATTGATAATTTTAAGAAGTTCACTGATACCGAGCACGGCAAATCTTTAGTTGCGTGTGGACCTCAGCTGTATAAAGAGAAAGTGAGTTAAGTACTACAGTAAACTTCGGAGAAACGATGAAGAAACTACGGAGAAACGACGAAAAAACGTCATCCTCACGAAAGTGAGGAGCTCGTAAACTATTTAAGGGGCTCTTGAAAATCTCGTACTTTAATGCACCGAGGATAAATTCGCGAGGTCCTCAGTCGAGCTGAGGATGACGTTTCTTCGTTGTTAGCTATAGTTTTTTGTGTTGATAAAGCTATAGTTTTTTGTGTTGATAAAGCTATAGTTTTTTTGTGTTGATAAAGCTATCGATTTTTGTGTTGATAAAGCTATCGTTTTTTGTGTTGATAATTGATGCTCTTTCGGCAGAAATAAATGCTTCAAGCGAACGATAGCGAAACCCAGATATTGGTTTCGCTATCTGCAATGTGCAGCAGCTACGTTTTAGATGCGGGGGAAACGGCAGAGCCCGCCAAAAGCGCACCGTCAATAGTTAACTCCGTTCCGTTCATATACCTTGCTTCATCGCTAGCTAGCAAAACAGCCAAAGACGCTACTTCTGATGGTTCACCGAATCTCTGCATTGGACAATCTTTCACAAACTCTCGCATGTTTTGTTCACGTACTTTCGGTTCATCACCTAACATCGGCTCCCACATTGGTGTGAGGATTGCGGCGGGGTGAATCGAATTACACCTTATATTTAAACCTTCTTCAGCACAGTAGAGAGCCACCGTTTTGGTGTGATTTCGTATGGCGGCTTTTGATGAAGCGTACGCCGCTGCTCTTGGAATACCCACGAGGCCAGATCGAGAGGAAATGTTTATAATTGAGCCCTCCCCGTTTTTTCTCATAGCGCGGATAGCATATTTACATCCAAGTAATGTACCTTCTAGGTTTGTTGCATGTACGGCTCGCCAATCCTCTAAGTTAACGTTTTCTGGGTCGTGATTTACTGCACCGTTTTCGAACCCTGTTATTCCAGCATTATTCACTACAATATCGAGTTTTCCGTATTGAGAAATTATCTCTTGCATCACATTTTTCCAATCACTTTCTTGTCTTACATCTAGTCGGTAAAACTGGGACTTGGCCCCCAGTTCTTTGATTGCAGATAAGCCTAAATCGGTATCTATGTCTGAGAGGATTACTAAGGCACCTTCTCTCAAAAATGCTTTCGCGATCGCAAGGCCAATTCCACGAGATGCTCCGGTGATAAGAGCTACTTTATTGTTTAGTCTGGGCATATCAAGCTTCCTTTAAGATTGTACTTTAGGGAGGGAGAGCTTTAAGAGAAGGGCCAATATCAAACGAGAGAAGAACTGTTGAATTATGTTGACCTGCCTAATTCCCACCCAATTTTGATTAAAATAGGTTTGAATTAACGAACGTTCGGCAGGCTAAACTATTCGATTTTAGAAAGGTAAGTTGCCGAGTCGTTTAGGCAAGATTATTCATTGTTAGGGACTCTCTTTATTAAAATTAATCTAAAAACGTTGTTTATAATAAAAGCATTCAACAAGATTTGTCCATTTTTCTTTTAGTGGCTTAAAATAAACGTCGTTTAAAATGGCATTCACTTAGCGGAATTGCTCACCTAGATAGCCACGAACTGAAGATACTCAACTTTCGATTGTGTCAATTCACACCTGCAGGCTTTCGTAAAAACCAAGCAAGGCTAAGCCCGCTAATAAAACCAAATAAGTGCGACTCCCAAGAGATATAAGGCTGTGTGGGCAGTACACCCCATATCATGCCGCCATATAAAAACACGACTGCTATTGAGACAAGCACTAACCATAGCTTTTTACTTAAAAAGCCAGCAAGCATCAAATAGCCAAAATAGCCATAAATCACCCCACTCGCGCCAACATGACGGGCTTCTCTTGCAAACATCCACACCAATAAACCGGTCATTACAACGAGTAAAAAGCTCACTAAAAAATACCGTTTAAGGCCAAATTGCAACAGCAGAAAAGACAATATAGCCAGCGGCACGATGTTTGAGACAAAATGCGTAATACTTGCATGTAACCAAGGAGAGGTGAATATGTATGGCAGGTACGCTAACTCTCGGGGAATGATACTGAATTGATTCAGCCAGCGCCCGCCCAGTAAATTAATGACTTCAACGAGCGTCATCAATCCTAAAACAAATAAAACGTAGTGCCAGCTTGCGCGTTTTTTGAATATACTTTGCGTCACAATATGCCCTCTTTCTTATCTGAATTTGAACATCTGAATTTGAATATCACAATATAATGTGCGGTAAGTAGCGAGACAAATCTTGGGTAATCATTGACTCATCTTCACGTATCGAAATACCCGCCGCTTCATTACCTACTAGCCAAGAGCCAATTAAGGTGTGACTGTTGCCAAATTTTGGTAAAGGCGTGAATGCTTGATAAATGAAACCCTCTTCCCCATATGGGCCTGATGTAGATAAATTATCTTGGTCTACCTGCCTTAGCTGGCCCTGGTTTGCGGGATTAAGGTTTGAACCATTAACTTTTGAGCCATCAAGCTTAGTGCCCAAGTGCTTCGCTTGCGCCCCATCAAATTGCAGTATCTCAATATTGGCACCCTCTCTTGAAAATATCGGTTTTTTAACCCACTTATGCTGACTTAAATCAGCCTCATTGAGTCCTGCAATATCATCTTGATAAAAGGCCGGCAGTAAATTGGGATGTCCTTCAAAGGCTTTCCATAAAGCGGGCATCAGCGCTTTGTTCGACAGAATACTTTTCCAAATAGGCTCAACCCAGCCCACGTTTGCGTCGATTGAAGCTAAGCCAAATTCTTCTCTTTGCATAAACTCCCAAGGGTAGAGTTTAAAACAGTGTGAGATGATTTGGTCTTGCAAGTCGGTTAAATCGCCATTTTCACCCAATCCTATGTCTTCAATATGCACAAAATAATCGCCAATGCCGGCTGCCTTTGCGCAGTCTTGCAAATACTGAACGGTACCTCTGTCCTCAATGGTATCTTTACAGCAAGCAAAGTGCATAAACGGTAGATTGTAGTATTGCGCAATCACTTTAAACTGATTGATGAGCTTTTCTTGCAAGGAATTAAATTGGTCAGCCGATTTAGATAATTTGCCGGCATCCACACTATTCTCGAGCCATAACCACTGCCAAAAGCCTGATTCATAAAGGCTTGTTGGCGTGTCGGCATTGTTTTCTAATAGTTTTGCAGGGCTTTTTCCGTCATAAACTAGGTCTAAACGGGAATATAGTGAGGGCTCTTGGGCCTGCCACGAATCTGATATGGCTTGCCAATAATCCGGGGGAATGGCGAACTTTGTGAGAAGCTCTTCATCTTTTGAAACAACATCAACAATGTGCAGGCACATTTGCTGAATTTCCTCAGTTGGAGCTTCTAAGTCGCGCTCAATCTGCTCAAGCGTAAACTGATAATAGGCGCTTTCATCCCAATAAGGCTGGCCGTACATGGTATGGAAATGAAATCCATACTCGTTTGCCATTTGCTGCCAATTTGCTCTGGGTGGAATACCCACTCGGAGCATTTAGCCGCCCCAACCTTTAGAACTGCTCTTGCTGCCCCAGCTCGATTTAGCACGCACCGACGAACCAAATCCACCGCGCGAAATGGTGCGAGTAACCGCAGGCTTTTTATCAAAAACACTTGGGCTAACGCGGTAACGCTTTTTACTCAAACTACCAAAGTCTCTGCCGTCTGCCCCAATCCAGCGATAGCGATAGGGAGAGTTTGGTGAATATGAGGTGAACATTGGCTGATAATAGGGCCTTGGAGAAAGCAAGCTAGATACCATGTAGCCAGCCATAAAAGGCATAAAGAATGAGCCGGAGCTGCTGCGCACCTCTTGGCACTGATTTGGACCAAACTCATACTCGCAATCGCGCGCGCTATTATACTTTGGCCCAGTGCGTGCAGCCTCTTCTAAAGCCCCTTGATAAGCCGTCTCGCATTGAGCAATCGCATTGGGGTTGTCGCCAACACAGTCTTCGAGTGTATTGTAAACAATCGCTTCTTCTTTATTTGTAGAGCAGGCGCTGAGTAATACGCCAGCAATACCCAAAGCCAGTGGCTTAATGGAGAAGGACTTGCGCATAAACTGCAAATTGATGCTGCGCGTGCGCTTCTGCGCGGGTGGTGTTTCAATAAGCTTATTTTTCTCGGTCATTACATGCGCTCCTTAATAGGTCATGCAGGCCGCGTTAAGCATACCAACCGCTACCGACATTGCGCCCAACATAATACCTGCAGACACTTCATCATTTGTAATTCGCTCAGCAATCTTAGGCATAAACGTAAAGCGTAACAAAGCAAAAGCAAAAAGCTGTGCAACTAAGGCAACTAAGCCCCAAATCAAAAAGTCTAACAGGAATTCCGAATTGCTTGCCGCCCCGGCTAAGGCAATGCTAAAGCCGATCATTGCGCCTGCGAATCCTATCGCAGCTGCGGTATTTTTGTGTTCTTTAACTAACTTCCACTCATCGTGAGGAGTTACAAAAGCGTAAACCACTTTGAACACAAAAAATAAGCCGATGGAGAGTAAAAAGTACAGGGCAAAATTGCCCAAGCCTGAAATTGAATTGATAACCGCGTCCATTTGTTTCCTTACCCGTTTATTGTTATGTCTGCAGGAGATAAATCAAAGCCGGTACTTATTACTAAACACCGGTCATGATTATTATCTATAATTTTTTCTTCGCCGCATACCAGCAAGGCCTCTACATTATCATTACCGAGGTCTCTTTCATACAGCATGATGAACTGGTCAGTAGTGCTGGTATCGCCATCTTCTTCATAGGTGGTTTCAGTCATAGCTACCGGTGGAGAATGCTCGCCAACGGCATCCCATACCCGTGTGTAGTGATCTCCATCTAGTTCATAACTTGGCATTGAAATACCGCTGTCAATTAGCTGCGACCATTGCTGCTGTGAGCCTACTGTTTTTGTGTCGTAGAAGTACCAAAGTTTTACGTCAGTGATGTGATTTTCTGTCTCGCCGCCGTCTGTAATTACCTGCAAAAAAGCGTCGTCGTCGGTATAAAAACGAAACATGGTTCCGCCAGTATCAAGCGCAACCTTTCCAACCGCTTGAATTAAGTGTTTGCTGGCGGCACCGTTTATTTTTAACTGCGGTTCAATAAGCTTAAGTTTTAAAGCGTCAAGCTCAAACGAACCGCCTAGATATAAGCCCATGATTTCTGGGGAAGATGGGCGACTTTCATCAGGCTGCTTTTTCTTGCTGCCAAACAGCTTGCTAAACATGTGTTGCTCCTTGAATTCGCCCTTTATTCTTCATAACTAAAGGTTCATAAAGTAAGATTCACTATGTGAGCCCCGCAAATAAGGCCGCGGCTACTTAGCAAACAATTGTGCTACTTACCGCCTAAAATACGACTCAGCTCATCATCAGCGCTAGACTTGCCGCCCTTAATACCAGCACCTGCAAGGCGCTTTTCTAAATCGTCACTTGATTCACCTTCAGCAAGTTCTTGAGCCGCTTCTAACTCTGCACTGCGCAGTTGCTGCTTTTCTTGAATTCTCGACAAAGACTCAGTAGCGGTTTTCATTTTGCTATTTGCACCTAAATGGCTAGACGATACCGATACCTGCGCACGTTGAACTGACTCAGTTGCCTTAACCATGTCTACCTGCTGCTCTAAGCGACGAAGATTGTTTTTAGCCTGACTAATATTGCCAGCCAATTGTTTTTCAGACTGCGTGAATTGGTCTAAATACGTCTGCTCTGTGTTTAGCTGATCGCGTAATTCTGACACTCGTGCTGCGCAGTCAAGTGCAAGTTGACGGTCGGTATCTATCGCTTTACGAGCATGATCTTCGTATTCAGCAATCGATTTGTTGAGTCCGTCTACCTTTTGTTGTGCAAGTTTGCATTTCGCTAGAATTTGAGTACGCGCATGATCAGACTTACGCAGCTCATCTTTTGCTTCACGAATTTCTTGCTCTAATATTTTAATCGCCTGGCTATCAACAACGGCCTGCGCGGTTTCATTTGCAGTACCTTTAACTGCTGTGAATAATTTTCTCCAAACTGACATGGTAATCTCCGATAGTTTTGAATAGGGTTAAATGTTTTCTACTTATTGATTAAGCAAGCTTGAATATGCATCGATAAACGCTTCTACATTTTGAAAAAGTGTTTGTATTTCAATTAACACGCTTTCTGGTTTAGATTGTGCGCTTAAGGAACCAAATGCCGTGTAGTACTCGCCCCCCGCCACATTTGAAATACCAATTGTAGTAAGCGGAAACAGCATGTGCGTGCGCAATATCTCATTGTTCATCGCGTTAGTATCAGCGACTTCGTCAACTGAAAATAACAAGGATTCAACAAGTATTTGCTCACCGCTGATAGCCAACCAAGCGTCGATGCCGTCTTCATTGGCAATCAATAAACAGTCGGCTTCACGGGTCACCACATATCCGTCTGTGCCTGAAATAAGCTCTGCAAGTTGAGGTAGTTCCCAGGTCATCAATCTTTCTCCTAAATAAAGTGTGTTTACCATGTCGATATCTATATTAGCGATAAATTATTATATTGCTAGCGCACAATTTTAAATGCGTTTAAAGCTTGATAAAACATGGTCGACTTATGATGGGACTGAGTATAGTATTGAAAATTCCAAACTGTCAAAGATTTTTATTACTTTTGACTAAAATAATGTTTAAATGTAAATTATAAGTCACATAAAAACACTATACGTAGGTAAAAATGCAAGTGAAATCGAACGACTGGCGAAAGCTTGTTCAGCGTTTATTAAAAACTGAACTGTCGAAAAAAGGCGTTAAATATCAGGACTTAAGCGATAAGTTGGCGCAGGTAGGTGTGCAACAAAGCGCTGATAATTTAAGAAATAAAGTAAATAAAGGCATACTTGGCGCTGATTTATTGTTACAAATTATGTTTGTGCTGAACATCAAGCATATTCGCCATGAGGATATCAAAGAAATTTTGCAAGACATTTGTGACGAATAACTTTACAAACACCGAAATTTTGAGCTTAAACTTTAATACTCTCGAATATATTTAAATTATTCGAAGGTTAAGCGCCAAGCTATATCCCATCACCAAAACCAATATAAATAAAGCCTGCAGAGACTTCCCCCACCGTCCAAAGCAGTATTTTCTTGAGTATTAAATACCACTCAAAATCGATAATCATGTATACGAAAGTATACCCTTATGTCGCAAATGTCGTGATATTTTCGCCATGTTTTTATTAACTAGGAACAAAAACATGTTGAAAAAATATTTTGCTATTCCTTTAGTGCTCGCGTTCTCTTCGTTCGCCAGTGCTGAATTAACAGTAATTGTTAATCCCGCCAATTCTAGTGCATTGGATTCAAAAACGGTTCAGAGAATTTTCTTAGGTAAAGAAAAGAAATTCGCTGACGGAACAGAATCCTTGCCAGTGAATCAAGGGGCTGACAATGCTATCCGCCAAACCTTCGACCAAGACGTTCTTGGAAGAAGCTCGTCGCAAGTTTCAGCCTATTGGTCAAAACTTGTATTTACGGGAAAGGGCATTCCTCCTAAAGAGGTGATGACAGACGCTGAAGTCATCGATTTAGTTTCAAAAAACCCTAGCGTTATTGGTTACATCGACTCTTCGTCGGTAACTGATGCCGTTAAAGTTATTAACTTATAAGGAAGCCCAGTCATGAAAAAAGGTTTATTACTGCCAGTTTCATTATTGGCGCTATCAGTATCTACAGCGGTAAACGCTGACATACGTATTAATGGTTTTGCAAATTTCACTGCTGGCTACACAACTGACGAGACAGGCCTCTATGGCTATGAAGACAAAGTTGATTTCAGCAATGGAAGTTTATTTGCTCTGCAAGTTTCGGGTGACGTAAACGATAGTATATCGGCTACCGCACAACTTGTTGCTCGCGGCAGCGAAGACTTCAACGCAGAATTTGAGTGGGCATATTTAACTTATGCTATTAACGATAATAACAGCCTAAGTGCTGGACGCATGCGTGTTCCATTGTTCAGATATTCAGCCTCATTAGATGTTGGTTATTCTTATCATTGGATAACTGCACCACGCTCTATTTACAATGTGCCGTTTAACAATTACAACGGTGTTCGCTTTGATCACAATGGTTACTCTGGTGATTTCGAATACACGGTTCAGTTCATTGCGGGTGAATATGCTGAAGATGTGAGCGGCGGTAAAGTTGAAGCAGATGAACTGTTTTTGCTTAGCGGCGAAGGCACATACGAGTCATTTAAAGCACGTTTAGTTGTTGGTCGCGGTAACAATAACTTCAGCCAAACTGCGGTTGATAGCACTGTTGCTGCACTTGTTCCAATTGCACCTGATTTAGCAGACTTATTGGCACTGCAAGATGATCAGGGTGTCTTTTTAGGTGCTGGTTTAGAGTATGACAACTTTAATTGGTTTGTCTCAGGCGAAATAACTTCAGTTGAAACTAAAGATTCATTTTCACCGAAAGATATCGCTTGGTATGTTACTGCAGGTACGCGTTTAGGCAAATGGACGCCGCATATTACTTATGAAACACGAGACGGCGATCAAGACATTAAGTTTCTTGACGAAGTTGCAAGCTACCCTGCGCCATTCCAGCCAGCCTTATTACAAGCAGTTGCAGGCTTACAAGGCTTCTTTATGGAAGATTATTCAATGATAACGGTAGGCGCTCGATATGACTGGAGCACTAACATTGCATTGAAAGCTGAAGTAAGTCGTTTTGACAATAAACGTGACGACAACCCAGCTGACATTATTACCTCAGAAGACACTACCTTGCTTAATTTAAGCGTTAACTATGTGTTTTAATGTTTAAGCAATAGCACGAAACTGGCGCGCATGCTGGTCTTAGTTGACAAGCATACGCGCTTTTTTATTTTAGAGCGGAAGGCCAGAATGCGTTTTTTCTAAAACTGCTTAGCCCCTACTCATCCAACATACATGTATTGATCTTGCTTCGTGAGTGCTCTTTTGCAGCATAGCTTAAGCTGATATTCCCATTGCTAGATACAAAACTTATCGATACTGTTGTACTTAGCCACGTTTATAGATCAAAAGGCAAGCCTCTATGCCCATTCAAGAACGCGAAAAATATTTAGGAAAGGCCAGTACTGTTGATAATAAAACAGTGTTTAAGCTATCGAGTCATTTACAAGAGAACTTAGCCGATATATGCGATTTAATTCTAGAAATAATGAACGCCAGTCAGTGCGACATTGTTGTGGAATACGAAAGTAAACTCATTTGCGTGTATAGCACCGGCGAAGCTACTGAAAGTGATTACCATAAGGTTTTTACCCAAATAAAAGAGCATAAGTTTAAACAAATAGAAAGCATCCTAAACATAGGGCCACAACAAAACCTTGCAAAGCACACAATCGCAGTGCCCTTGGTTTTAAACGATACGCTGAAGTTTGGTACCGTCATAATCAAAAGAGACAGTGCAGATGAATTATCAACAAAAGAAACGCGTATCTTGAAGGTAATTGCCAGAGATATTCAAAATTTCTTTATTCAGCGCAAAGAGTCATTTGAAGCAGAGCAGTCAAGCGAATTGCAAACTCTAATGTCGCAAATGAATAAAGACCTTATTTTTGTTAAAGACCGAGATTTTAAAATCTTATATGGCAACGACGCCTTTTTTAATGTGTATCCAAAAGAGATGCACGACAAAATTATTGGTTATACAACCGTAGAGGAATACCCGAAGGAAGAAGCCGATAACTTTCTTCACTACGACCGCATTGCCTTTGAAGAGGGGATCAGTGAGACCGTTGAAGATTTGCATATGCCCGACGGTTCCCACATTATTTTGTCTACTACTAAACGTAGGTTTGAAGACAAATACGGCGCTAGCTATATACTTTGTGTATGCCGAGATATTACTGAAAGAGAAAGCCTTATCCGAAGCTTACAAAAAGCGAACCAAGAGCTTGATGATTTTACCAGCATAGCTTCTCACGATTTAAAAGCACCGCTAAACGCAATTCGCCGCCTGCTGACGTGGATCATGGATGAAAGCGGCGATGTGTTGCCGGAAAATGCCAAAGAAAACCTTAACTTTGTTGTAAACCGCGCAGAGCGCATGCATTCGCTTCTCAACGACTTGTTAAAATTTGCCAAAATAGGGCGAGAGGAAGCAAAAGTTGCGCAAGTTTCACTGCGCAAATGCGTACAAGAAATACGCCCCCTCTTAGACATGCCAGAACAGAATGTTTTGGAGTCAGAAGAGCTATTGATGAACGTACCGGTAGTGCCATTTAACACAATACTCTTAAACCTCATTTCCAATGCTTTTAAACACAACGATAAAGAAATTCCCTCGGTTAAGATAGACGCGTCGGTGTCTAAGCATTATTACATAGTAAATGTTAGTGATAATGGCCCAGGTATTGCCAAACAATTCCATGAAAGGATATTTAAACTTTTCCAAACCTTAAAACCAAGAGACGAAGTGGAAGGTAGCGGTATGGGTTTATCTGTAGTGAAAAAGTATGTGGACTACTATAAAGGTAGAGTGGAATTGCGCTCAGACGGGGAAAATGGCAGCACATTTACCTTGTATTGGCCAGTTGCTAAACTATAGTGGTAGTGCTTTAAAACAAGAAACTTAGGAACAACTGAAATGCAAGCTAGCCCCCCAACTGTATTCGTCATAGATGACGACGACGTAGATTTTAAACTGCTTAAATATGAGTTTTCCAAACGCAAAATTATCAACTCTATGGTGAGAGCTATTGACGGTGTTGATGCCTTGGAAAAGTTGGCTTCTGGGGAAGTTCAAAAACCTTTCATTGTGCTTCTTGACATTAACATGCCACGCATGGGCGGCATGGAATTTTTAGAAGAGCTTAGAAAAGATAAAAACCATGAAGACACCGTAGTGTTTATTTTATCCACCTCATCAGACCTAAGCGACATTCGCGAGAGTTACAAGAAACACGTAGCGGGATATTTTTTAAAAGATGATGCCGCACAAAGCATAGAACGCGTGGTGGATGTCCTTGGCGGTTATTTTCAAATAGTCATGCTTCCAGACTAACATCCAGTTAGCAAATCCAAAGCAAATAATTATAAAAACGATACAGAGAATATATGAAAGTATTGATTGTAGATGATGATATTGTAGATAGACGAATAATCATCAAAGCCCTTAGTGGCGTGCATATGCATCGGAAAATCACTGAAAAAAGCTCGGTCAGTGAAGGTTTAGCCGCAATTGAGAAAGAACATTTTGACGTTATTTTGCTAGACTACAAAATGCCAGAAGTCGATGGCATAGAAATGCTCTACGAATTGCGATCGAGAAGCGACTTAGGCAATACCGCTGTGGTTATGGTAAGTGCTTCGGAAGATACCGAACTAGCTTTGAGCTGCATCGAAGCTGGCGCTCAAGATTTTGTAGTAAAAAGCGAAATATCTGAAGGCAAGCTTAGCAAAGCCATACTCCACGCTAAAAAACGCTTTGAGATTGAGCAAAAAATGCATGATTCTTACGTTAATATGAAAAAAATGGCGGAGCGTGATCCACTCACCGGCTTGTCTAACCGCTATCACTTTGACGAAACCCTCAAAGTGATGATTACGAACAACAAACGCACCTTGCACAGCGTTGCCCTGCTAGCGCTGGATTTAGACAACTTCAAACATATTAACGATACCTTGGGCCACGATGCTGGTGATTTAGTGCTCGTTGAGATGGTGAATAGAATCAATGCTTGTTTGCGTCGAAATGAAGTATTTGCTCGCATCGGCGGCGATGAATTTGCAATCATCCTCGGTGGATTATCGAATATGCTCGAGGTAAGTAACATTGCAGACCGCATTCTCGATACTTTCAGCAAACCTTTTGCAGTAGGTGGAAAAGAAATTTACTGCAGCATGAGTATTGGCGTTGCAATATTCCCTGCCGATTCTCTCATTGCCCAAGATTTAATAAAATCAGCTGACATCGCAATGTACAGAGCCAAGCAAAGCGGCAAAAACCAAGTGTGTTTTTATGAAAGCAAATACCAAGAAGAGTTTAATCACCGTGTTGCAATTCAAAGTGACATCAACCTCGTATTAAAAAACGAAAGCTTCAGCCTTCACTATCAACCTTTATTTGATGTCAATACCAATAAAGTAGTGAGTTTTGAAGCCTTAATACGTTGGCCTATTGACTCAAAAGTGTCCTACACACCAGACGAGTTCATTCCCATAGCCGAGGAAACCCATCAGATTGGTGCCATTGGAAAGTGGGTGTTTAATGAATCTTTAACGCAGCTTAAACACTGGCACAACACCTATGGTGAACACCTGTCGATGTCAATCAATGTGTCGCCAGTGCAGCTACGGGAAGACGGTTTTGTTGATTTTGTGATTGCAATGCTCAGCAAACATCAAATCCCTGCCGCCAACGTGACTTTAGAGATTACTGAAACTGCTTTTTTCAGTGAACACGAAAAGATTAAAATATGCTTACAAAACCTCTCTCAACTGGGAGTCAGTATTGCATTAGACGATTTTGGCATGGGCTACTCATCTATTTCCCATTTGACTTCTTATCCCATAAACATAGTCAAAATTGATAAAAGTTTACAAGGTGAATATTCAAATGGGAACGAGTCAATGTTTGAAGCCCTAGCACTGATGCTAGCAAAGCTGAATTTTAAAACGGTTGCAGAAGGTGTTGAAACCGCAGAGCAGCTTGCTTTGTGCCAAAAGTATAAGGTAGACCGCGTACAAGGATTTTATTTAGGAAAGCCTAAAGCGCCAAACGAATTAGACGACCACTTAAAATATGATAGTGAGCGCTAATATGACGTGATGCGATGTCACACATTTTATTTAAAGAATATACCTAAGTAAATCAGGCTATATGCAACATTCAGGCAGTAAGCAGTAATATGATTCATCCAACTATCAACTCAGGTTATTAATGTTATTTAAAACCATCCGTTCGTCATTAGCCGCACTTACGAGCATTGCTATTACGCTTGCTTGCGCTGCGGTAATTACTTTGTCGGTATCAGTTTACGAAGAGCTGTATATTGATGCTGTCAAAAAAGACTTAGACGGCCTCAGTTCAAACCTCGCAAACGATTTACTGCCAATTGTGTCAGACGATGCACCAGACTCATTCGAAATGACCACCGCATTGTTGCGCCTCGACCGCTACGACAACGTGAAGTTTGCCGCCATATTAAATTCAGAGTTCAGCGCAATTGAGCTGTATGGCGGTAAATCATTTAGTTCTAGAGAAGAAATGAACGAGAAGTTAACGCTCGAACAACTACAAGCACTTGACCTTGGCGTGAATGTTATCAGGGGTGAACTTATAGCCTTTAAAGCTATTGGCGAAATCTCTCTGCCACAAGGTTATTTACTCGTCATTAACGATGCCTCAGCGCAGCTGTCGCAAAGTAAGCTAACCCTTCTTCAACGAGTACTGCCACTAACTGTTATAATTATTGGGATTGGTATCATTCTGTCAATTTGGCAAAACTACCGCATGCTTGCTCCACTGAAAAAGCTGGCAGTACTTGCGCGTAAAATAAAAAATACCAACGACTACTCCATTAAACTTCACATCGAAGGTAAACGTGAAGTTCGAGATTTGTCTGATGAAATTGGCAGTATGATGAATACCATCGACCAACAGACAAATAAAAACAAAGCTTATACCGAACAGCTAAAGCAGCAGCAAGACACCATGGAGCGCATGGCAAACTATGATTCTCTGACAGGTTTACCTAACCGTCCTAAATTTTTAAGCATGGTTAATGATGCGCTTGGTGAAAATGAAAAAAACAACACAAATTCAATACTCTTTTACTGCGACCTAGATGGCTTTAAAGGGGTTAACGACTTGCATGGCCACGAGGTTGGCGATAAGTTATTAATTGAGGTGAGCAAGCGATTGAAAGCTTGTGTACGTGATAATGACATCGTTTCGCGTTTAGGGGGTGACGAGTTTTTAATATTGCTAGTTGCCCCATTGACAACAAACGAGCTTAACGAATTCGCGCAAGTAATTGTAAAGAATTTAGGCGAACCTTTTCAAATTAGCGGGTGGGAAGTGCAGATAAGCGTAAGCATCGGGATCTCTTGCGCCGAGCAGGCTTTTTACGACACAGACAAACTCATTGCAAACGCCGATATTGCCATGTACCGCTCAAAGATAAATGGCAAAAATACCTTCGCAATTTTTGAAGAAGGTATGATGAGTGCTAACAAGCGTAAATTAGATATTGCAAATGCCATCCCAACCGCATTGAAACTCAATCAATTTAGCCTGCATTATCAAAAGAAAGTCAATCATCAAGAAAAGGTCGTTGGTTTTGAGGCGCTTATTCGATGGAACAATCCTGAATTAGGCAACATATCACCCTTTGAGTTTATTCCTGTAGCTGAGCAATCAGGTCGAGTAAGTATGATTACTCAATGGGTAATAAGGAAAGTAAGTGAAGATCTCAAGTCACTGCAGCATAAATTTGGGCAAGATATTGTGGTTGCGCTCAATTTGTCGGCGAATGATTTAAAAGAAACTGAGCTTTTAAGCAATATTCACAAAGCTTTTACGGAGTTTGATGTAAAACCTAGTTCGATTGAGTTTGAAGTGACCGAGTCTGCCTTCTTAGAAAACTTTGAGCAGGCAAATTACTTTTTCGATCAGTTGACGCATATGGGTTCATCGGTTGCCCTCGATGATTTTGGTACAGGCTATTCGTCATTGAGCTACCTAACAAAAATTAAGCTCAACACGCTTAAAGTAGATAAACAGTTTATTGACGGAATTGGCGTATCAACACGCACCACTTTAATTACCAAAACGATTGTTGAAATGGCAAAAAACCTTAATTTAAAAGTATGTGCGGAAGGCGTTGAAACAGAGGAGCAAAAAGCATTTTTATTAGAAATTGAATGTGAGCAGTTGCAAGGCTATTTATTCGCTAAACCTATGCCCTTAGAGGATTTAGTTAGGCTAGCGGACTAAGCAAGATAGAGCGTGCAGGATTCCCTCCATCTGCCAAACCTCTCAATCCACTTTGTAAACCACTTTTAAGTCCTTCGAAAGCTCCGTATCAGCAGGCAAGTAAGCGATAGCGCCCTTATTTTTATTTAGGTACTCAACCACCGTGGCAATGTCATCAAGCTGCTTAGGAGGGGTTTTGCGGCCTGAGAAACGCATTTGTGCCCAGTAGGACTGTATTCTAGCTTCTGTTAAACCAACTACCTTAGTGTTAAATAATATGCGAAGGTCATTTTCAGGAGGTAATTCGACTGCTGTTAAGTCGTAATTTACATTTCCGCCCATAAACAAATTACGAATCTCTTGTTTAGATAGCGTTATTTCTGAGTCTATATTGGCTACGACAACAACCGCCTGACGCGCATCGCTTGTATGGCAAGCCCCTAAACACAATATCAAAGCAATAAATTGAGTCATTATTTTCATTAAAACACCCACTCTAGCGCTAATTGAAAGAGCTCTGTGTCTTCAGATACAGTAAATGGGCGGACACTTAAGGCCGTATTTTGAGCTTGATTTGTTCCCCTTATAAAACTGACGTCTGCTTTTAACGCGACGCTAGCGCTCAGGTCATAGCGCAAACCTAAAGTAGTACTTTGAATATCGCTTATTGGTATAGCTTGCAAAGCCAATGCATATTGCTGGGCTAGAAAATCTAACTGAGGATTAATCCCAATTGGTATTTCGTTTGGAGCACTACCATAATCGGCACTCGTCTCAGCGATTGTTGCATGGAGCGTAAAAGGATAAAAATTGTAGCCAATCGTTGCATAGTAGCTATCAGTTTTTGCAACAAAATAGGCATCTGAATCAAACCGTGCCAACTCTACTCTGGCAAAATAATCAAGGTTTTCCCAAGCAGCACTAATTTGCCAATACTTCACTTCGTTATTAATTTCCAAAGCATTTGCTGATTCAACAAAGCCTAGAAACGCTAAAGTGTTTTTAAATTCAGTTAGCTCATCTACCACAACTTCGGTACTACCTCTGTGATACGATGCTCGAAAACTAAATTGATTAACAAATACTTGTCCAACTAAGCCCATCAAATCACTGACTTTAGCATCGACCTCATTTGCGCCAAACTCTATTTCATCGTCATAAATACCGTAGTAAGCATCAATACTTCC
>CAYQMI010000053.1:0-6668 GCA_964418575.1 uncultured Glaciecola sp. | reverse complement strand
TCAGTAAAGCTTAGGTTGTTTTCATAGCCGTTGTAGGTGTTGCTATCGTCATTGAGATAGCCGCCAACAATACGCGCAAATCCAGAAAATTCTGGGCTTTCAATATCGTTCGCATATGCCCCTTTTGTGCACGTTAGGGCAGTAAGAATAAAACATACGAATAGTTGAGCTCTTATAAAAACGCTCTTTGTCATTGGCGAGTTCCTAAACACAAAATTGCTGTGTTAGTTTGTAAAATATCGCGCTAGCGATATCGAGTAATTAAAAATGTTGTTGGTTTAAGCTCACATACACAAATCTTTTGCGCTCGCATAAGCATCAACAACATACATCGGCTGTTAGTATTATTATCGCCAATATTTGTAATTCTTTTAATTATTTAAGCCCACCAGCTCTTTATAGATCAATAAATCACCTATTTAGCTAACACGTAAAGCAGAATAATTACGGGCTTTATAAGCGTAAAAGAATACTCTGGTATGTTTTCTGATGACAAAAAAGGCTAAGCTAGGCTTACACTCGCACCGTTAACAACTGACTAATTACTTTTGAAGCCAATGGAACCTACCATGAGAAATTTATTAATAAGCAGCGCAATTATCCTATCTGTAAGCGCGTTTAATGCGACTGCGAGTTCAACGACATTTGAAAAAACTAACAACAATTTTGAAACACAAATCTGCTACGCTGCCGCAACAAAAGGCATTGACGGCGCAAAAGAGCTAGTTGAAAGTAAAGGCTTGATGTTTAGAACCTTTAAAAAAAGCGTCACCTGTAACGGCGCTGACTTAACCTCATTCGCCAAGCAGTATGCAAAACGCCAGCAACAAAACAAAGAAGCAATAACGCTAGAGTTAGTTGCCACAAATAACGACGTAGAATCAAAAATATGTATTGAAGCCTTAACCAAAGGCATCGAAAAAACGGTGGCTAAATATAAGGTCAATAAAGACTACATTCGTTGTAACCGAAAACCTCTGCCGCGCTTTGTGAAAGAAAATAAACAACGAGCAGCGGCGGTTGTGTCGATATCCAAGTAAAGCTAGGTGAAATGGTCCCTGCCCTTCGCGGGAATGGCGATGTATAGGTTAAAAAAACCGTCATTCCCACGCAAGTGGGAATATCCCAACGCTACTGTAAGTGCATAAATAGGCTGCAAAATCTGAGTAGTATTGTTGATTTTGGAGGTTCCCGCCTCCGCGGGAATTACGGATCGCGGTATTAAGCGGATTGTTTGTTGAGCGAACAACTTTATGCGATGCCAAGACAAGAAAAAACCCGCCAAGAGGCGGGTTTTTGAATGTTAACGGTAACAGCAAATTAAATTTAGTTAAGTTTTTCTCTGATACGTGCAGATTTACCTGAACGCTCACGAAGATAGTACAATTTAGCTCTGCGAACTGCACCGCGACGTTTCACTTCAATGGAATCAATCGCAGGGCTATGAGTTTGAAACACACGCTCTACACCTTCACCGCTTGAAATCTTACGCACTGTAAAAGCAGAATGTAAACCGCGGTTACGCTTAGCAATAACCACACCTTCATATGCCTGAAGACGCTCTTTATCGCCTTCCTTTACTTTTACTTTTACTACAACTGTATCACCAGGGCCGAACTCTGGTAGATCAGTCTTGAGCTGTGCTTGCTCAATTTTCTTAATGATATCTTGATTGACTTTAGCCATCGAATCCTCACTTCCTAGAATTAACTGTCGTTTGCCGCATCAGCTTGCTTAATTTGTGTAAGCATTTGCTGCTGCTCCTCAGTCAGAGCTAGGTTATTTAACAAATCAGGGCGCCGCTCTAAAGTTCTTGTTAAAGACGCTTTGAGTCGCCACTGTCTAATTTTTTCGTGATCGCCACTTAACAACACCGAAGGTACGGTTAAATCATTAAAGGTTTCGGGTCGTGTGTAGTGCGGACAATCTAACAAGCCATTAGAAAACGAATCTTCCTCAGCCGATAAACTGTGCCCTAGCACATCGGGAACTAACCTTGCGACTGCGTCCATAAGAACCATCGCCGGTAACTCACCGCCGCTTAATACATAATCCCCAATAGACCATTCTTCGTCTACCAAGGTTTGTATTACGCGCTCATCTATTCCTTCGTATCGCCCAGCAATCAAAACTACATCGGTATGCTGGGCAACTGATTTTACCCCTTCGTAATTAAGGGTTTGTCCTTGTGGGGACAAATAAATCACTTTACTGTTTTTCGCTAAAAGCCTTTTGGCCTCAGCGATTGCGTCTGCTAATGGTTGCACCATCATCAGCATTCCGGGGCCACCGCCGTAAGGTCTGTCGTCTACGGTGCGATGTTTGTCGTGTGTGAAGTCTCTTGGGTTTATCAAATTAACTTCAATTATCCCCTTTTTCACTGCCCTGCCCACTACGCCTTGTTCAATAAACGACGCGAACATTTCAGGAAAAAGCGTGACCACGCTAAATCGCTTTACCGACTGACTTTCCTCACCTAGCATTTAAAACGCTGGGTCCCAGTCCACCTTAATGGTGTTACCTTGTTTATCGACTTCTAAAACGACTTGGTCGTAAATAAAAGGCAATAAACGTTCTTTTTGACCAAATGCATCGTTAGGTTTGGCTTTTACCATCATCACGTCGTTTGAGCCTGTTTCGAACAATTCCTTAACGGTTCCCATTTCGTAACCTTGTTCGGTTACTACCTGCATGCCAATTAAGTCTTTCCAGTAAAAATCGTTCTCTAGCTCGGGCAACGTAGATGAAGCAATACTGATATCGAGATTCTTTATCAGATCCGCATCTTCACGTGTATCGACGTTCACTAACTTAGCCACTAAAGCTTTGCCATGAAAGCGCCATTGATCAACCTGAACATTTTGCAGCTTTTGATTGGTGCCAAGTTGCCAAGGCTCATAATCAAATATTGATTCTGCATTTTGAGTAAAGCTGTTAATTTTGACCCAACCTTTAACGCCGTAAGGCGCGCCGATTTTGCCAACTATTAATGTGTCAGACGCTACACTCATCTTTACTCCATTGTACTTAATAAGTACTCAACAAAAACAACTGCTTAAGCAGCCGCTTTTGCATCTTTTACCAAGCGTGCAACACGGTCAGAAAGACCCGCGCCATTGCCTACCCAATACTCAACACGCTCAAGATCTAAACGAAGTTTTTCCGATTGACCCTGTGCAGTTGGATTGAAAAAGCCGATGTTCTCAATGAACTTGCCATTGCGAGCACGACGGCTGTCAGCAACAACCACTTGATAAAATGGGCGCTTTTTTGCACCACCACGCTGTAAACGAATAGTAACCATATATGCCTCAAACTCGTTGTAGCGTTACCGTTAACAAAGCCTTTTTTACCACCAACGGTAAAAAGGTGCGCGAATTATACGCACACTGGGCTGCATTGCAAGGTTTTATTGATGTGGAGGGCAGACAGGATAAGGCTAATGTGGCAATGTAAACTATGATTTAATCTTTGTGATTATTTATCAGCGGCAACATTGGATGTTTGCACTCATGACTACGCGTTTAGCCTAATCAATACATTATTCGAACAAGAGACTTTATGCCGCTAATAGCGATACCAGCACAAAGTCATTTTCACCAAGGGCTTTAAAATTTTGCGAATGCTTCTTTTGCTCGCGCACCGCCTCTTACCTGCACCATTACTTTTTCGGATTCACTGCCAATCACCACGTTCTGGAAAAAGTCTGTGAACTCTTCTTTGGTCAAGCTAAGCATTGCGTCCACTCGCTCTCGAGGCGTTTCTTCTGGTGGAAATATAAAATCCAGTCGTTGCTGGGAGACTTCTTGCCAAAAGCCCTGTTTGTCAGTAATTTGCCGTAGAACCTGCAGTTTAAAACTTTCGAAATCCTTAACATCCATGCGCTTGAGTATCCCAACGAACTCTGCATTGAAGCTTTTTACACCATCAACTAACCCTTGTAGTGAGGTATTGTTACTTTCAATAACAATCCCAAAACTCGGATAGCCCGCTAAAGAACTGGCCTGTGCTTTAAGCGCGTAAGCCATTTGCAGCTCAGTGCGGAGACGATTAAAAAACGGCGCCTGATAAATATTACTCAGCAGCAAAAGCTTATCGTATACGCTTTCGCGCTTATCAAGAGCACGAACGCTATATATCAGCATTACGCCTTCTTTTTCAGCAGTACGACGAATATCTAACCACCTGCCAGCTTTAGGCTCTACGATATTGTTCGGATAGAACGCTTGTGTTTCACGAGCGTTTGGTATCGCATTTCTTACTTTTTGTGCGAAAGTTTCAGCTTGCTTCTTACTCATATTGCCGGCAATGAAGACCTCAATTGCGGCATTATCTATTAACTGCTGGTGCAGGGATTGAACAAAGTCTAAGTCTAGAGATTCTAGTGCCTCTACCCTCTCTTGCGGGCTCCACTTGTATGGGAATACTGCAAATTCATTTAACATTGCATCAAAGGCAACGCTCTCGAGGGAGTTTTTGCCAAAGGCATTCATTGAACGAACATAAGGACCAACTTCTGTCTTTATGTCTTCAATGGTAAATTGCAAAGCAACAAACTCCTCCATTAAGCCAAGCGCTACCTCAGGTGCGTATTTCGCGCTACCCATTGCATGAATGAGAGTGTTAGCATAAACGTCGTTATGCGCATACACATAGAGACCTAGCGATTCTTGCATCGTTTCTGCATAAGCCTGCGTGCGTTTTCTAAAGATGTTGTGTAGCACGTGAGAAGCAACGAAATGTTTTGCGTCTGAATGGGTAAGTGTAGAGTTAAAAATAATATCCAAACGCGTTTGTGATGCGGTAATGCAGCAGGAGTGTGTCAGCAATGCATACACTCCGTCTTCTGAGAAAACCGATTCAGGGCGCTCGATGTATTGAGCCTGAATAACATCCTCTTCATCATTTTTTATTGATATTGCAGCAGGCAAAGACACATCCAATGCGAGCGAGGCCCAATCATTTTTGTTTCTGCTATCTATGTCTTGAATTTTGTATTCACTTTGGGTGTAAGTAATCGCTGTACCGTCGACTGGAGACTCCGTTATTTTGATTATACTTAGCGATTCAGATGTGAATTGCGCAAGCGTTTCACTCAATTTTAATTCAGAAAGCTCAAAGTAAAACGGTGCGTTAAGCAATTGAGAAGGCGGAAATGAAAACATATCAAAACCAAAAGTCGTTGCCGCATCGATAGGGTTTAAACCGCGAAATGAGCGCATATTTCGCTGTATTCCCTTTGCAAACATACTCACACGTTCTCCGCTTGCTCCCTCATTTTTTAAGCTTTGAATATAGGCGAGTGTTGTAGCAGCAATCACATCGATATTTTCGCTACCTTTATCGGTAGGCTGAAACGAAATTTTGAATAGTCCAAAATCGCCAAACTCCGCATTGTTAAAACTTACATGATGCGAATGCACAAGCCCGGCTTTTTGTAAGGTATCGAGCAAGCTAGTACTGACCCTCGAGCTCAATACATGATGCAAATAGTGTAGCGATTTATGCTGCCATTCATCCGAGTCTCTTTTTATCGGAAACGCAATGCGTATCTGCTCTGCTGCGCCTGTTATTTGTACGTCAAGGCGCTTTCCAGAAATATCTTCTTTTGCGGCTAATGCGGTTTGTTTAGATACCCTCGTACTTTTACTCGTGATAGAAGAAAAATATTCTCTTGCATAACGCTCTAGCACATCAACCGACACTTCACTTACTAACACCGCCTTCATATTTGAAGCATAGTAGTACTCTTCAAAAAAGCTACGAGTGCTTTCATTTAACTTGCCAATGCCTAATTGCGTCAGCGTAGACTTATTTCCCGAGCCTAGCTTTCGCGCGGGGTGATTTTCACTGAGTAATTTAGTTAACGCGAGGTATTCAATAAATTGCGGGTCGCTTCTGCGAATTTGCCACTCTTCATCTACTGCATTAATTTCTTTTTCACTGTATTTTGGGTCTAGCAGCGGCGCCGAGAGATTTGAGCTAAAAATGTCTAAAGCATCTTCGAAATGTTCTGTATCGATGGAAAAGAAATACTGAGTGTGCTCATTCCATGTTGTCGCATTAGCAAAGCCGCCGTTTGATGATACATAATTACTCAGGGTGTTTGCTTCTGGGTGTTTTTGCGAAGACATATACACCATGTGCTCAAGGTAATGCGCCAAACCTTGCATATCTTTTGGATCGGCATGGCTACCAACGCCAACCGTGATTGAGGCCGCCGCCTTGCTTGCGCCAGGGGATGAAATTAGCAAAACGTCGAGCCCGTTATCCAGGGTGATTAAGCGATATTCGTTAGCATCGTGAACCGGTTTTATAATTTCTGGATTTTGCTGCGTAACCGCAAGCGCATGGTTACAGAGTATTAGTAAAAGGCTTAAGCTTGCAATCAGCTTTGTCGACAACAAATTCATGCCTTTGCTGTTGTTTTTAAAACACATCCATGCCTGAACTTTAGGTTTTAACCATCGACATGTTAACAATCGTTCCATCTCCATAAACAACAATTCCATCTCTAAAAACAACAATATAATTTCGCATTTGTTACCTTACAGTATCAAAAGTCTATTTACCTCTGAATACGTATGCTAGTTGGCATACAAGCTGCCAATCTATAGTCAACGAAATTTATTTGCGCTGACAAGAAAGTAAGGCTAAGGCTATTGTGT
>CAYQMI010000052.1:23289-25378 GCA_964418575.1 uncultured Glaciecola sp. | reverse complement strand
CTTTTTATGCGCCTGTGGTCGATAAGTCTTTACCATGCCTTGTAAGAAATTGCGAAGCAGTTGGTCTTGGCATACACGGTAGCTGCGATGATCGGGCTTTCTAAACAAGGCAGTAAGCTCGCTCTTCCCTACCGGAAAG
Source organism: uncultured Glaciecola sp. (assembly GCA_964418575.1). Taxonomy (GTDB): domain Bacteria; phylum Pseudomonadota; class Gammaproteobacteria; order Enterobacterales; family Alteromonadaceae; genus Glaciecola. The sequence goes on along the minus strand of CAYQMI010000052.1, from coordinate 25,239 downwards.
CCTCCAGTGCGAAGAATTTTCATCATATCTTCTTGTTGGTAATTCATGGCGATTTTGATTTTGCGCAAGATATCGTTGTTGCTGAGTCGCTGCCCAGCTTTGAGCACTGGCGGCGCCGCGCCCTCACGCTTGCCGCGTTTGCTGATAATCAAGCCATCTAGAAAAAGCGCGAGGGTTTTATCACGGCAGGGCAAAAAGCCTTGCTCTTCTTCGCGCAACATCATGCTGCTTAAATAGCTCTCTTCAAGCTCATAGTCTGCAAGTTTAAAAATATTAATGGTAGCGGTGTTATCCAAAGACAAAGCATAACGCAGCCTGCGCAGTATATCGTTTAAAAGCATGGGTGATTTAACCAAAATGATAATTGCGGTAATAATACAGTATTGAAGCGGCGCTCGCTATGCTTGCAGCTTTTAGAGCACTTTGTTTAAAGATGCTTATTGAGCGCTATTTATTGGGCGATAAAGGTTCCATTGTTTTGACGTGTCACTTCCCGCATCAGAGTCGAAAACCTCAATACGTCGCTCGTGAGCTGACCATTGGAGCGTGAAAAGCCAATGGCATGAATGCGCGCTATTTTGTTCCCGCTTCGGTTGTGGGTGTTTAGCTTATTGATGCTGGCAAGCGTATCGTCATAAGAGCCGCCGCTGTAGTCATCTCCTAAAACATAAAGCGCCAGAGACTGAGTTTTGGGGCCGTAAATTCTTAGCGCAGACTCTATACCTTCAACCGGAGAGCTATTTGAAGACCCTCCCCAAGTGCGCATGGCGCTGAGCATTGCGCGTCGTTGCCCGGGTGTATCGTTGCGCCAGCGTCCGCTGGTTGTGCTAATTAAAAACTCACCGTTGTCTGACATGATCTGGAATCCGCTCACAGTGGGATGATTGTTTAAGACCTCGTCCATGGTCCGAAGCACCTTCTCCCACATCGCCTTCATACTGCCAGAGGTGTCCACAATAAAGATGACGTAATCAGTATCTACTGGGATCCCTCCCACTTCTTCGTCGCGCTCTTCAGTGTCGTTTTGGCTGATTGCGGCGCGCTGTCGCCTGTTTTTCTCAAGCTCCAAGCCGCTCGCTTTGTCAGTAAGTGCTTGCAAATCTTGTTCGGCTCTAGCCACTGTTGCTTCCAAATTATCTAAAAGCGATTCATTACTCGCGCGTGTGGCTTGTGCACTTGCTAATTGTGCGTCTTGCTGGGCGATTGCGCTTTGTAGGCTCGCCACTCTTGCTTCAGCTGCAGCGATGGATTGCAATAAGCTCGAAAGCTGACTGACATCCTTAAACTCGCCATCATCACCGTTTCTTGCCAATAAAATAAGCATAACCACCGCGCCAAAGGCACAGGAGATGACGTCTAAAAACGACAAGCTAAATACCTCTATTGGTGAGCGTTTGTTCTTCATGGCCACGTACCTGCCGGCGCAATGAAAGTGCCTCTTGTCACATCTGCCCAGCTCCAGTAAAGCGCTGGGGCTGAAGGGTCTCCCTCAAGGGGCAGCAAAATAATATTGGTGGTAACGCCCGGTATAGGGTTTGCGCGCATAGTATGACCAAAGGCGCTTACTCTGCATTCACCTGATATGGTTGCTTGTTTACCTTTAATGGGCTTACAGCTTCTGCTTTCGTTAAAGCCAGAGTTTGGGTTTACATAGGTGGGCAAGCCGTCGGTAATGATGTACAAGTCGCTAATATTGCCCAAGGTGCTGGCCATGGTTTGAAGGCCCTGCTGCAAATTAGTACCGTTAACTGGTACAAGCGCGGCGGCCTCTCTGGCGATTGTATTAAGATCATCTGACTGATTTGCGCGATTTACAGCTTTACCCAAAACTATTGAGCTATCGTTATATGCAATCACACTTACTTGAGCATTATCAGGCAGGCGTGCCAGCAACCAATTGAGCGTTCTTAAGCTGCGCTGCCACTTTTTACCTGCCTTTTTTTGCGCATC
>CAYQMI010000052.1:21465-23189 GCA_964418575.1 uncultured Glaciecola sp. | reverse complement strand
AGGGCATTAATTCTCTGCTGTATTTCGTCCACAGTAGCGCTCTGTTGGCTAGCAGCAGCTTGCTTTTGAGCGAGGCTTTGCGCTAAATCGCCGGCACTGTCTTGGCTAGCGTTTAGCTCTTGCTGGAGGCGCTCCAATTCATCGACTGGAATATCAGTATTGGCGCTAAATTTCACTAAAATCAGAATCAAAATCACGGCGCCAAGGCCGCAGGCCATTACGTCTAAAAACGCGAGATTAAAACCCTCTTCACGCCGCTTTTTAAAGATACTCATCGCCTAGCTTCTCATTGTAATCGAGCTAATTGTGTAAGCGCGTAAGAAGGTGTCTTTCACAGTTTTTACGTGTGTTGATGACCATCTCGTCTTGACGATTGTTAAGTACGTGCAGCAAGTACATTAATACAATAGAAATGAGCAAAGACACCAAGGTAGAGTTAAACGCGACACCTAATTTATCTACCATGCCTGAAATATCGCCGGCAACTGCCTCTTCTGCTTTTGCTAGTGCCGAGCCTATGCCTCTTACCGTGCCAATAAACCCGATGCTTGGAATTGCCCATATAAAATATCGAATCATGCTGTTACCTGACTCTAACTGAGCCGCTAGGGTCTCAATGCTTTCAGAGATAGCCTGACTGGCATGCTGTACATTTTCAGTGTTTTTAAATCGACGCAAGCAATTAATCCATGTTGCCATGGACGAGTTTTCAGCATAGCGACTCGCCTCGAGCTCGTTCAATGCCTGAGCTACATCCAAAGCCTCATCATGCGCTTTAGCTTTGATACTTGCATCCGCTTCTTGCTTAACAGGTTCGTCAGCATTTATTGCTTGAGGATCTGAACTAGAGGGCGCCACCGGCTTACTTTTGCCAAAGCCTGCCAGATAGTCCATGGTAAACAAAGGCTCTTCTCTTAACACAATACGCTGATATTTATAGATAATTAAAAAAGCACAAAACAAACCAATACTCACGCTCGCCTGTTGCTCAAAATCTTTGAAAATTACCCAAACATTGCTCGTTGCACCGCTGCCCTGAGCGGCAATGGCAGCCTCAGCAAAGGGCCTTACAATCCCTTGGTAAAACACTTGTACAACAGCAACAATCGCTAAAAAAATGCCCACCGATATCGCTGGTGAGGGGTTCATATTTGAATTTGAAGCGCGTTCACTCATATTAAATATCACTCGGTAAAGTCGCGGGAGAGTCTAAGCTAATCTGCACCGCAGCGGCGACGGCAGTGCCTAGCACTATCAAGGCTAATGCTACATATATTGCTCGGGTAAATTTTTTCATATCAATGTCCTGTATTCGGCTCTACGCCAAATTATTCATAACGGGCGATTCGAAAACCGATAGTGGGTTTGGGGGATTCGCCTACTTCTCTAAACGCTCCCCTAAGCTCTCTGAGCCTGCCCGATGTATAGTTGCCACCTTTTACCACATATTGACTGCCACGCTGGGCGCCCATGTAATCAACTTGCACCGTATCGGTATTAGGAAGTGCAGTAGTGTAGTAATCGTTTACCCATTCGCTCACATTTCCGGCTAAGTCGTATAATCCAATTCGGTCGGCCTTGAAGCTACCTACAGGCGCAACACCCGCTTGGTTGTCGTTATACTTGTCTAAAAATATCAGTTGATTGCTCTTGGCGCTTTGGTCAGCAAAATTGCCCACATTTGTTGGAATGCGGGTTTGGTCACCCCAAACATATACCGTGGT
>CAYQMI010000052.1:0-21365 GCA_964418575.1 uncultured Glaciecola sp. | reverse complement strand
GATTTCTTTCTCAGACACCCAGAAATCACGCGTAAAATCGACTTTCACCTGGTGCTCATTACGCCGACGCCCCGTTTCATTAGGTGGCGAACCCATTTCATAGGCATCTGGCCTGAATTGAAGTAGATTAATCCCTAGCTGATTAGCCGCCAGTGGCCGGCCCTCTTTGCGCCTCGCGGCAAACTCGGTCAGCAAGTCAATGTTTAGTACTAGCTCTCTTTGACTACTCGGCGTAATGCTTTGAGTTAATGTACGGTAACCAGGACGCGAAACCGTTATTTGAGTCGCTTTAGCCGCAATGTTCAAACTCTGTTTTTGCTGCCCGATGGTAATTGAAGGCGCGCCCGCTATTGACATGCTCGCCTCAACATTCGATGACACCGTAACCCTTCCAAGTTCTGGCTTAAGTTCTATCGCCAGCTTACGTTGCTCGTTCGGCGCAAGTGTGATGTTGCTAACATGAGTAAAAAATCCAGGCTTGCGGTATTCAATTCGATGTTGGGTTTTAGCGTCAAGTGCGTGCACGCCCAAAGGCTTTTCTAAATTATTGATTAATAGAGTGCCGTCATTTGGCTGCGCAGAAATGTTTAGTTGCGACTGCACCGCGAGTAATTGGTAATTTCTCTGTATAGATGGCTGCGTGTGAGTAATGCGGATGCGATCTTGGATCGATTGATAGTCTTTCAAACGCGTAGTAAGCGCATACTCACCACCTTGCAATGTTAAACTTAAAGGAGTATTGCCCATACTCTTTTCGTCAATAAACACTTCTGCCCCATTGGGTGTAGTGTTGATATTCGCCGTGCCCTCAACTGCACTTAGCACAATATCCAATGCAATGGTTTCGCCGCGCTGTGCATCAATATTGCTTTCCCAAGGTTCATAAAAGGGGTTCACCGCGCGCAAGCGGTAGTTACCCTCTTGCAACAAATAGCTAAGTTCGTTGCCTACAAATATTAATTCGTTATTTATATACCAACTGGTTTGTGACTGCACAGGCACAGTAGCGGTGATAAGCGCAGGGCTAGGCGGCAGGATAACTTCAATATTGCTAGGGCTATCTGCATTAATACTGACCAGCTCACTTTCAAAGGTGTCAGCGCTTACCTGCACCTGCACTTGCCCACCAAGTGTATAAACCGTTCGGTCTACGACCCATGCCGTGCCAGATTCCACTGAAACTTGCGCAATAGGCTCGGCTTCACTTGGACCAATGGTAAGAGAATAGCCTCTTACTAAGAACAACCACGACAGCACCGATGCAACAACCACAACAGTAAGCAATGCGCCAAGCAGATATACGCCTGCGCCTCGGCGCTGGGCTTGCTTAATCCTATCGTCTATCTGCATGCATCAATCCTTGTTTCTTATTATTTTTAAATTACTTAATTAATTACAGGCTCTCATCACTGACTAAGGACACCGTCATGGGAGTATTACTTTTTACTTCAATGCTGAGGCGTTTACTTCTATATCCCTCACGCTTACCCTCGAGCGTATACTTGCCGGGGCTTAGTTCAATGGTTTTTGACAATACCTTGCCCACAATGCCTGTGCCAATCACCGAAATATGAGTATTGTTATCTGACTCCACAGTAACCGGCACCTTTACTGAATAGCTATCGATGAGCATAGCGAGGTTTTGAGCACTTTTTGCCAATGAGGCAGAAGATGGGAGCAATACAATCGCTTGAGCCAAAGTATCTTGCGCCGCCTGACGTATCGCCATATCCGACAAACGCTCAGGCCGGCCAATGAAGGTATCAAAGTTGCGCTGAGCTTGTAAGATGCGCATAGTTTGTTCGCGTGAGTTCAGTAATTTAGCGTCTTTTGAGTAGCGACTCAGACCTTGTTCAATCACGCTCAAAGCTTGTTGCCACTGATCTGCCTCAATCAGAGCGGCAACGCGAGTGTGCAATGCCTCTAATCCCTGTGACGATAAACGCTTGTTTAGTTCGCTGCGCAGCGCCGTGATCCCTTTGGCACTTGGCTCAATTTGCTCAGCTTGCTGAATGTAGGTATTGGCGCGAGGGATATCATTTGACGCAAGCGCTTGTTGCGCCTGACTCAAGGCAAATGCTAAGCGCTTTTGATTTAATTGAGCCGCCGCCTCTTGCAAGGGCGCATTCATATCTTTGCGGGTGGGGTCCGCTTTGAGAATAGATTGCATAAGCGCCACCTGGTTCTCAAGATTATTTTCTACCCTCGCAACGCTTAGCTCATTTAAGTATTGCTGAACACTGTCGTAGGCCGCTAGTTGAGAGCGCAGCTTTTCGCTATCAGGGTGCTGCGGCTTTATTTTATCAGCCTGAGTTAGGGCTAAACGAGCAGCTTGAATTTGCTCTTGTTGATATAAACGATTCGCTTCTTCTAGTTTTTCTGAAAAAGCTTGGTGCCACTGCTGAATTAAAGCGCGTGCATCTGCATCTAAGGTATTTAATATACCTAAGGCTTGTACAAAGCCAGCATTGCCAAATAAAGCTAAAGCATTGTCTTTTTGCTTGCTTAAGTCAGTCAGCTCTCGCGTTTTCCATCCAGCCACCTTCAGCTTTTCAAGAACAGGTGCTAGCTCTTGTTCAAAACGAGTAAGCGCCTCTTTAAACGCTTCTCTGGCAGCCTCTTGCTCAGAATTCGAATAGGCATTGGCAAGTTCAGCGGGCGTAGCTTCAGATTGCGCATCATTTTTTGCAGAAAATGCCACCACGGCAGAAATTACCACGGCAATCGCGCAAAGTACGCCAATTGCAGCGAAAACACGCTTTACCTTTGTTGCGTGCTTTTTCTGCTGCTCCTGAATAAAGGCGTCTGGCGATGATTCGTTAATTGGCTCTAACAAACTTAAGGTCCTGTGTTTTGCATCAATACACTATATTCGAAAGGCATTCGCCTCATACCAAGTTCATAACTGAACATCGGGCGTTTGTTCCAGCTCAAATATTTTGCGAAGGTGTGTTTTCCACTGCAAATACTGTTCAGTCGCAGTACCTTGGAGCTCGATGGTGTTGTCTTCAAACTCCATTTCAGTCGGACCTACACTTAAATCTACCGCTTGGCCTTGCTCTTCAATCACTGCGTTATGTACTTTCATCGCAGAGTTTGATTTAAAAGCCTGATTAATTGCCACAACCGAGCCAATACCACCTAACACTGCACCAACTTCGCCAGCCGTAGAGCCACTGTTTTTAGCTAAAATCGCAGCCAAAACACCTAAACCAACGCCAAGTGCGGCACTCGCATTGCGCTTCATTGCAGCTGCCCTTGCAGCCTCAAGCTCAGGTAGGGTTTGTTCTTGCCAAGTTTGATATGAAGGGCTTACCTCTGCATCAAATACTTCGTATTGATCTTGCAAACGGTCAATAAACAAAAGCTCTTGGGCTCGCAACTCTTCTATTCGTTTGAGCATTGGGTCATTTTCATCTGGCAAGCCGCTTAGTTCGAACTTGTAATAGCGCTGACCGTTTTTACGCTTAATGTCTGACTCAATGTATTGTCCAAAGGCTTCTGGGCTATAGTATCTAGCGTAACGCATTAAAGACATATCTTTAATTTGTTGTTTTTGCTCGGTATCTAAGTCTTTTAACAGCGATACCACATAGCTACTAATTTGATTAAACAAAGGCTGATAAGGGTTTTTTCCTTTGTTTCTTTGATCTCTGAAAAAATTCTGCGAAACCTCATGTTTAAAGTCTTTTCTGCCCCAAATTTCTCCTGAACTGTCAACCACAGTTATATTTGCACCCACCACTTCACTGTCTGAATGCGTTATCTCGCCCAATACAAATAAATCTGATGGCGTGCTGGCATCGGGCACTACCACTACAGAGCCAAATACTTTTTCAGCTTGTAAAGCAGAGCGAGTTTCAACGGCAAATAACTTCGCCTCTGTGCGCCTCAGTTGCGGCCAAATGCCCTCGTCGTCTAATTCTTCGTAGTCAATTTCACCGGTTCGGCTGTCCATCGGGAAACCTGGGTCAAAAGTGGGTATAGCAACATCGAGAAAAACCGAGGCATTTTGTAAGGCTGCATTTGGTTTGGGCGCCATTGATTGGGAATCAGGTGCGCTCGGTCCTACTAGAAGAGGACCTTTTGAAGAACTTGAATTAGACTGACAGGCGCTCAGCGCAATGCCAAAAAACAAAACGAAAGAGAGTTTTGTTACCTGAGTTATTTTGTTTGTCAGCCACTTTGCGCAAGTGCCTGCCTTCTGCTCACTTGTGAGTCTGTAACTTAGTTGCCGCATTTATAATCCTGATATTGTTTTTCTAAACCTGCTAGAGAAGCAGGATCAGCATTTTGAATTTCGTCATATAGAAGTTTACAAATAATACTGTCATTATCTTTTGGTGCAACTACACCGCGTTTTACTTCAGTTGGTGGCGTTTGAGTTGGCGCCGCGGGCACACTCCCCGCCTGATTTGAAACCCTTCCTTGCTCGTTTGTTTGACTATTTTCACTTTCTTCCCCGCTAAAACCTGCACCGCTTGATTGCGCCTCTTGCTCGCCAGCTCCTCCACCACTACCTGAACCACTTCCTGAGCCGCCGCCCGACATTGCTTTTTGCACGGCGTTTACACAAGAAGTATAGCTGTCGATAGATTCGCTTAGTGAATTGTCTAATCTTGCGATTTTTTCTTCGGTCGTTAACAGTGACTCGTCAATATCACTTATTGTCACTTGGGTACATTCATATGAGGAGACCGGGTATTCACTAGCTTGTGCAGGGGTAGACTGAGCAAATAAGTGCTTATTGAGCATCAAGTATGCGAGCAACAATATCAGCATACTGAAAAAGTACACTTTGTTACTCTGTTGACCGCGCTTAGATATCATAGGCTCACTCCTTGGCACACATTATCTTTCTCTTATCTATTTTCGCACAAGCACAATTTGTGCAAATACCTATGCTTAGAGTATATCTAAGGGTGTAGGTTCAGCCTATTTTTATTTGTAACAAGGTTTGGCGGGTTAATTAAGTTTAACAAATGTTCTTTCACGGAATCGGGTTACAGGAACTACTTAGCTATCTAACCGAAAAAACCTCCATCCTTAAGATAGAGGTTTTGCTGTCATTAAATACTTTATACTATCGCATGGCTACCGAGTTCGTCTTGTTCGACTTTCGCCCCAATTGCCATTTTCAGCTTAGCGGCCGTACTAGGATCTTTTTCCCAAATCTCTACGCTACTAATATCAAAGCGCAAAACTTCAAGATTTTTGTCTAACATCCCGTCTTTATACCAGGCACTTATTGAAGTAGAAAAATGCGCTTGTATGGTGGATTTATCTGTTTCTTCAGTTAATTGACCTGAGAAACAAGCAAAAAGTTTATGGTCTTCACTGATAAATTGAGCCATCGACTTCCCACCACCTGCAATACGATTATCTTTTGTTGTAAAAATCCAAAATGCGTCGTAATCGCCCTCTTCCAAGCAAATATGCATGGGTTCGCTGTGATCAGCATTTTTATTCAAACCCACCATCATGTTGGGCATATCAGATATTCTTGAAAACAGCTTTTTATGTAGTTCATTTGACATAATTACTTCCTCTCTTAATGATTGAAAGCGCAAGTTGCCGAACTAATATTTTACATACACAAAATTAGGCAACTGACGTTCCTTTAGCAAAGAGGTATCAAAGTCTATGCCATCGATAAATATTTACGAATGTCAGTAATTACAGTCAAAAAGCTTATTACGAGAAGCTAACAAGCCCCTTTCCTAAGTAATTTTTACTCAATGCCGTGAACTTTCTGCCGTCGAATTTTGCTATTTATTGTTAAACACAGCGTGAACCGAGTCCAAGTACGCTTTATCGTTTACAAGCTCTATATCAAAATCAGGTATCTGTTTGATTTGCTTTATGTTTAATTCGCAAAATACCGCTTGGTCTTTCCAACTCAATGATTCTAAATACTCAGGAGGGAGCAAAGCTTTGCGGCCGCCAGGTAACCAATTGCGTGTGTCTATAACCAGATATTTAATAAGCCATGTATCGGTATCTAATATAAAGTCATGCACATGACCCTGCATGCCGTCTGTTTCAACGACGTCGTAGTGTTTAAGCTCATCGATGGAACGTAAATGCGCGTCTTGATTACTGCTTTTGGCTTTTTCTTGCCCCTCGCTTTGCTCAAGCCTTTGCTTTTCTGCAAGCTCTAGTGGACTTTGAAACTCACCCCATAAACCCATGCCGTTCCAGTAATATCCATAGCCAAAGAAGTCAAATAGTACCTCTTCAAACTGACGTGAAATCGGCTTATGAGTATCGATAGATGGGCTATTCAATACGTCTTCTTTACTCAGAGAGACATGCACTTTTTCTTGCTCAACGTCTAAAAGCTGAAGCGCGACTGGGCTTATTAAAACCTTTTTAGACAGCGGCTTCCAGCGGTTAGTATCCACACTCAAATAACGAACTGTCCACTGCTGATCATCAAACAAAATATCTTTAATGAAACCAATATCACCATCTAAAGCTTCAATATCAAAGTTTAAAAGACTATTCAGGCTTATATTCATCGTTATCTCCTTAGCTATCTTAATTAGCATAATCTCCCTTGTATGATATTTCATAGATAGTGTGAAATAATCACGCAAAGTTGTATGTTGTGTTAAGCACTTTAAATGTGGACGCAATTATCTTATTTTGCAACTTTTGTTCCGAAGCACCGTATAATTGTAGATAAGCGCATTATTTTGGCATGTTCGAGCCCACATATCTTAGGCTCTACTCAATACCAAAACCAAGCAATACCACCGAAAGGGCCCCTATGAACGCTATTAATATTAAATTTTGCAAAATTGCGATTATCACCTTGGTGGTCGGTATCAGTGGATGCATGAGTAAAGGCATTGAAATGACCGAACAGCAGCAGCGCATGGCTAGGTGTGACCAGTATGTAGGCATGGCGCGAGATCAATGTCAGCGCGGAGAAAACGTCACCATCGAAGACTATAAAGAAGAATATAAAGAGTTTGAAAAAGACGTAAATAACAAGATGAAAGCTGAAAAAGAGCGTGCACAAAAATCAGCCATCGCTGAAGAAAAAATGAAAGAAGAGAAATTTAAAGAAGCAATGGAAAAAGCGAAGGCAAAAGCTGATGCCGCTAAAGAAGCTCAAATTGAGCAACAGATTCAAGCCTTAGACGACACTGACAAGACAAAATAAACACAATAAAACGAAGGCCGATAGTATTAGGCGCGCGGAATTCTCACGCTCTGTGCTACTATCTCGTAGCTAACGCCAGACTTTATGCTATCAGCACCCGCTTTTAAATCGCTGTTAAAGTGCGCGGCTTGTTTACGCGTAACTTCTTTACGCACGAGTTCGCCATTAAGTAGCACCGTTTTACCACCCGCGTCAGTGGGTATAAAAAAACCATAATCTTTAAACGATACTCTAAATGTTTGTTGCTCAGCTTGCGCTATAAAAAAACACCCCTTCTTTTGGCATACTTTGGCAATAGGCAGCTCAACTTGAAAGGCCACGCCAAGATGTTCAGATGGAGAGCGAGCTAGCTCATCTAGCGTAACTGTTGGTAATTGTTCATTTAACGGCGCGCCAAATGTTTCGGTAGTGGCGTCGCTGCTAACCGGCTCAGAGAGTCGAATAGTATCTGCAAATACTGCTGTTGAAAGCATGCTAGCTAATAGTAAAGATAAAAATTTCATGTTGAGGTACCTTCACACAACAGGTCTAGTTACCAATCGTGTACTATTTGTTGTTTTTTGTTCGATGAATTAGTGACGCTCAGATTCAGCCAACTTCGCTTTGATAAAGTCGCTATGACGAACATACAATAAGTCTGCAACACGCCGAATGACATCGTCTTCATACTTATCGAGATTACCGTCGGCATATGCCACCTTCCACATGAGCTGTATTAAATTAACACGCTCCTCGTAATCGTAATGCTCATTTATTAGTGAAGTAAATGGATACACAGAAGTGGTTTCCTGCCCGCTTTGTTCAGTGCGCTGAACTAAGTCGCTCAATTGCGTTTCATTTAAATCAAAGGTGTCTTTAAGCAAGGTTTGAATCTTTTGCTTTTCTTCTTCGCTTTGGTCAAAGTCTGCACGCATGACTTCTACCAACAATGTAGCACAAGCTTCTCGCAATTTACTTTGTTTTGATTCTTCGTTCTGCGCTTCTGATTCTTTAGCGAAGAAATCTTTTAATTTCGCGAGCATGTTTTAATCCTTTGAATTACTGTGGCAATTGATATGGAAAATTCATTTATTTAGTTCATCACGGTCTACCGCCAATATTACGCTTGTGGTTAATATGAGACTCCATATCGCTGATAAATAGTGTCTAGTTCGTTGTTACTTAATAATTTATAGAACATAGCGTCAAAATCCTTCGCAAAATTTGCCTTTTTATCATCTGCAGAAAGATTTTGACTTGAATAAGCAATATGCACGCTAATTCTCGAGACCTCACTTTTGGTCTCGAGGCGATGTGAGCTTGGTATAATCGCGTTTGCAATCAGCTCTTTGGAAAGAGCAGTAAACACCGTTTTTTCAAATAAAATACAATCAACTACTTCGTTTTGCACCGCTTTAAGGGCTACCCGCGGTGAGGGCAATTCTATTACATTTAATATGCCTAAGTCCCTTGCCCTAGCCCCATATTTTAACCAGCCTTTATAACTTCTCACCACGCCAAGCTTTGCGCCCGCGTAATCTTCTGGCCAAGCTAAGCTTTTACCAGGGAAGAAGTTTGTATCGCAAATAATATGCATTTGTTCATGAAAAATAGGATAGGAATAGGGATAAACCTCGGGCCACTCATTCAGGGCAAAATAGGAACCAAGAAAACCCGCAGCCTCTCCGCTGGCGAGCATTTGACGAATATCACCCATTCCCGCTGATTGAATGTTGATTTTATACTTCGGTAATTGATCATCGACGGCTTGAACAATTTCAACCAACATGCCTTTAAATGCTTCATTTTCAGTGTAAGCAAATGGTGGATAGTTTTTTGTTCCTACAAGGTTAATCTCTGTTACTTGACTAAATGCTGACCAAGGCAACAAAAATAATGAGATTAAAATACTGATGCGCATACAAAATCACTTAAACGAATAAGACCTCGGCAAGATTAGGTTAGACCGATAGTGTGGTCAAGGATTTCGCTCACAAATTACACAAGCAAGGCCTTAGTTTTTCGCCCTCATGTTGCCAAAAGCCTTCTCTGCACCTATTATCTGAGTTCGGTTAACCTAGTTGATTGCTGAAGTATATTGAAAGCTATTCTAAATTTAAAAACCTTATATTCATGCTTTTCTATTAGCTTGTTTTGTGCACTTGTGCCCTTCGCTACTTTAGCAAGTGCAGATTCTCCTGAAAGCATAACTATATGGCAACGCAATTTTGAAGACCCCTTTTTAAAAGCCAGTGTGAATCAAATACTAGACGCCACAGTTGATGAATATGGCGAATACAAGCTTGTTGCTTCTCCAAAAATGGAACAGGCCGATGCCTTCAAACAACTCGCCGAGGGTAAGATTGATATTGTAATTGGCTCAATTAATTTAGAACGAGAATCTCGATTTTCGCCAGTTTTAATCCCTTTAGATAGAGGCTTAGCCGGTTTCAGAATCTGTCTTATACATGAGGACTCAAAAGGTTTAGCCGAAATTAGCATGCTAGAGTCAGAGGTCCTCAATGAAATAACGATTGGCATTGGTAATAAATGGCCCGACAAAAGCATTTATGAGCAAAACAAGTTTACAACCTTAGGCCACGATCAGTACCTTAAACTTTTCGATATGTTGGAAAACAAAGAGTTCGACTGCTTATCAAGAAGCATGCAAGAGATAGATGCAGAAATACTGATGTTAAAAGATAGACCTATCAAAAAAGATAAGGATATCGTATTTATTTACCCAAATGGTGCTTTCATATACACACAAAAAGAAGCAATTGACTTGCACAAGCGACTCATCCAAGGCGCTATGGAAAGTATCAATACAAAACGTTACTTTGAGCTATTTGACGAACACTATCTAGACATTTTGAAGACAAACAATTTATATTTTCGAAAAATGATTGTCATGAGCAACCGAGATATAAGCCCACAAGCCCTTGAAGCAATTAGTCAGTACGGCCTAGCGAGTTTTACTTTTCAACAAGTAAGTTTTAATTAATATTCGCTTAAAACTCATATTTTTCGCAATTTTGCCGACACATTATTCAGTATATTTTAACTTTGCAGTTTATGTCGAAAATAACCACCAAACACGCCAATCATATTAAAGACATCTTACCCGATGCCTCTATTCGTTGTGTTGCGTTGATTCAACAGGTTTCAAAACCGATGACGGTAGATGACACCGCGCACGTCATGGACACCCATGAGTATTCCCATGAGCATTACGTTATTGCGCAAGTTGAAGCTTTAAATATAGGGCCTGCTAAATTGACTAGCGGTAGCGTAGAAGTGGTTATTGATACCGACTCATTTCTTGAATGTAGCGGCATATATACAAGCTTACAAAAAGCAAAGGAAGATGGTGTGTACGTGGTTTTTGATGCCGCCTACTTAGCAGTAAGCGATAATCGAGCATTGCTACAAGGTGCCAGAGCGGAAATCACCAACATTAAGCGCGACGCATACTTTAATATAATGTCTCTTGGCTCTTTAACCAAATAGCTCCGTAATCAAGCCTGTCATTACCGAATAGTATTACACCTTCGTGGGAATAACAGTCGGTCGTAAGTAACCTAACCGTGAAAAACAAAGGCGAGCAATGAAAGCATGCAATCAATGTGGAAAATGCTGCATCAAGTATGGCGGCGAAGATTTATCTGTGACGCCACAAGAGATTGAGCAATGGGAGCTATTCAATCCTGAAATATTCCAGTACGTAAAAAACAACCGCGTTTGGCACGATCCCGACAGTGGCGAGCCATTGGCAGTTTGTCCTTTCTTAGAAGTGGAACAAAGCAAAACACCTTCAGCTAACACAAAATATACCTGTAGTATTTATTTAGACCGGCCCGAGGACTGCAGACATTACCCTAGCTTAATATCAGAGATGATTGCAGACGGCTGCGAAATGATAGAAACCGTTGATTTGAATAATCATAAGCTTGCTCAAAGAAAGCTCGATACCCTCATGCAAGACAGCCGCCCCGCAAAGTCTTAGCTTTAAACACCATAAAAGTGGCTATTGCGCAGAAAAACATCATTTAGTCAGGATAAATAGTTTAAAATACTGTAAATTCCGCTCTCGATTTTTAAGCTAGGTTAGATGGATGCGGTAGAAATGTAGTGCATCTTCAAAAACCATACAGGACACCACATGAAATTTTCTACCTTAAGTTTAGCGCCGCCACTTCAACAAGCGATTGAAGCCTGTGGATACGATAAAATGACGCCGGTGCAAAACCTAAGTATTGCGCCCGCGCGTAAAGGCATTGATTTATTAGTGCATGCACAAACAGGAACAGGCAAAACGGCTGCTTTTGCATTTCCGATTTTGCAGCAAATGTTGGATAAGCCAAAAGAAACTGTCTCGGGCAGCCCACGCGCGCTCATTCTTACGCCTACAAGAGAATTGGCAGAGCAATTGGCCGACTCATTCACGCGCTATGCACAGTTTACCGAACTGACGGTCACAGCAGCATATGGCGGTGTGAAGATGGGCGGACAAAGTAATAAGCTCAAAGCTGGCACCGACATTTTAATCGCCACACCTGGCCGATTATTAGAGCACATGGCTCTAAATAACCTTACTCTGGCCAATGCAGAGTTTGTGGTACTTGATGAAGCTGACCGCATGTTAGACATGGGCTTTATTTCAGATGTAACAAATATCATGCAGCACACCGCTAAAAAGCGACAGACTTTATTGTTTTCAGCAACTAGCTCAGCGGCAGTAAATGAGCTTTGCCATAAAATACTGAATAATCACAAAGAAATTCGCGTGAGTAAAATCAATGCCGCCGCCGATACTGTAAATCACTTTATGTATGCGGTTGAAGAGTCACGCAAAATTGACTTATTCAAAGCCTTATTGAAAGAGCATAATTGGTTTCAGGTGTTAGTGTTCACCGGTACAAAAGAACAAGCCGATAGCCTAATGGCAGCACTAAAACAAAGCAAAATAGAAGCCGCCGTATGCCATGGCGACAAGAGCCAAGGCTCGCGAAGACGCGCTCTAGCTGATTTTAAATCAGCGAAACTACAGGTACTTATTGCCACAGAAGTCGCCGCAAGAGGTCTAGACATCCAAGGTTTAGACTACGTTGTAAACTACAACCTCCCTTATTTGCCTGAAGATTACGTTCATAGAATTGGGCGTACCGGTCGCGCAGGCAATGCCGGTAATGCTATTTCATTTGTGAGTCGCGAGGAAGAGCGCACAGTGCATCGCATCGAGGCGCTAATTGGCTCACCAATAAAACGGGTTGTTAAAAAAGGCTTTGAAGTGAGCGATCGCCAGAGCCTATTAAAAAGCATATCAAAGCGCAGTAAACCGAGTCGAGCCAATAAAGCAAGCGCTACCAAAATCACAGGCGATAGCGTAAAACGCCGAAGAAAATAAGGCTAGATGTTACTGATTAAAAACGCTCAGTTTGTGTGAGGTTTTATCCTGAGTCTTGTTTACTAAAAGTAATTAGCTCAGGGTAAAAGCTTGTAAAAGTGGCATCAAATTCATCGTGCATATCAAGTAAAAACTTATCCGCTAGCTTTGCAAAACTAATACGATTGTTAAGTCGTTTTTCAATTTGATAAAAAGCTCGAATACAGCTCTGCCTATGCTTGTAATCGCTCAACCATTGGTGTTGCAGCAGGCCTTCCCTTACGGATAAAAATCGCCCACCTACCGCAAGCTCTCGATGCTGAATTTCCCGGTAAAAGGCAAGTACAACATCATTTAGACTATTTTGCGTAAAACGTTGCCAATGAGAACAAAGTAAGTGGTCAAAATATACATCAATTACCACTCCAGACATACGCCTTAGTGATGCTGGAAAGCACTGACGTAGGGCAACTATATCAGGATGATGGTCGGTAAAGGAATCGATAGAACGGTGGAGTTTGATGCCACTTTGAATGTCTTGTGGTAAATGCGTTAGGTCTGCACCTTTGACAAAATCGCCTAAGAAATTACCTAACATGCTCGTCTCAGTAACATGAGCCAAATGGATATGGGCAAGATAATTCAAAGGAGATGAATGAATTTAGTGCTGCGCCCGAGCAAGATGTAACTAAGGCGCTGCAAAAAGATGTAAAGTTTTAGGTGAGCTTCATATCTTGGATAATTTCATGTGCGATTTCTGGCGTTGTCACCGTTGGTTTTTCATGCAAGTCGCTCTTTAGTTGCCCTTTTCGATGCTTAAGCGCAGCGTCTAGTTTTTTAATTGCTTTCGTTACTGCTGGGTACATTACATCGCTTTTTCCGTTAACGCCAATGCTGCTGCCTTCGTATTTAGTGGCAACTTCAGCACTATATTCACCATGCTCTTTGGTAACAATTACATCTACTGCGATTAAACTGGGAAAATGACTTGCGATTTTTGAGAACTTATTTTGGATATCTTCTTTTGCAGATTCAGAGATGTCGCAGTGATGACCAGAAACGTTTATTTTCATAGCATATCCTCTTTGCTTACTTTGCTTACTTTGCTTACTTTGCTTACTTTGCATAAGCATCGTTGTTTTTAAACTCGCTCTTACCTACAGAGCTTGGGTCAATATGACAAAAATACAAGCTAAAGAATATGTTTTTGATACGAAAGAGATTAAGAAATATTAAAAAATCAGCAACTTAAAGCAATTACCTTATAGTAAACAAACACTTATCTAATTAGACTCATCATTACCGCTGGCGCTATCGTCACTTATTAAGTTTTTTCGATAAGTTTTAGGCAAGCCCGCAAACGTTAGGGCGTTAATGATGCGATCTTCAGTAAGCGGATGAGAGCTAAATAGTTGTTCTAGCTCACTCGAGTTAGTACTGCTCAGTTCGGAAAATTTTTGCATACCTCTGGCGAAATCCAGTGGGTCTTTTCCCGAGTTTCTCAATTGTTCTAATGCAAAGTTGTCGGCTTCCCACTCTAGCTTTTGTGTGAACTGATTATTCGCTATGGTGTTGCCCGCGCTCGCGAACACGTCAAATATAGTGCCTACATCACCGATAAAATAATTTATCGCAATTGAAGAAACAATCGCCTGTGACACTAGGCGCATAGAGTGGTGTTGCTCTACATGCCCTATTTCATGCATGAAAATAGCGGTAAGAATGTCCTCATCGTAATTGACTAGCTCAAGTAATTGGTCGGTAAAAACAATGGTGCCATTTGGCAGAGCAAAAGCATTTGGCCCCATGACTTTTGAATGACGAAACTCAATAGTGTAATGCTTATGCTCAAGGTCCATTTGATTTATAAGAGACAACCAATTTATACGCAAAGCCCCTGTCTTTGCTGCATCAACTTCAGACTCCGATAGTATAGTGCTATCTAAGCTTTTCATCGTGTGCTCAGACGACATATCAACAACAGCATCCGGAACATAGGGGGCAAACACAACAGCAATGCCCGGTACTGCAATAGCGAACACGAAGTACAATGCCAGAGGCACGCAAATAATTGACGTTATCACTGCTTTTGGCGAGCGCTCCCAGCGGCTAATGTCTTTTTTACCGTTAGCTAGCCAAGCATCAATAGCAGGTGAAGAGTCGATGATTAATAAGTCTTTATTGGGCAGTATGATTTCACGCGGTATGTTACCTAGCTTGTCAGTAATACTAAGCTCTTCGCGCTTCAAGCCAATTAACTCACCGCTTTGGGGCGTGTAAAAAAGCATTCCGCTATCGTATAGCTTTATGCTCACACACTCAAAGCTGGGGCCGCCCGAAGCAAAGCACTTTCCTTCTGTTACAATCATAACAACGCTCCTTATCGGTCAACTCTTCTTGAAAGACCTCTGCCCTAGTGTCTAACCAAGAGAGACATCAATATCAAAGGCGCCAATTACCTCATCGGCTATCGCGCTATCTTGACCGCCACTTTCAGCAATCACATTTTCGATACCTGCTAAAATTGAAATTTCTGTTGCACTCGTTAGTAAACGAGTAGTGCGCACTTTCACCCAAGGATAGGCTATACCAAGCGTAAGCACCATCATAAAAAAGTTAGTTACACTGAGCATCACCAAATCCATAACTTTTAAATCTGAATGGAAGATAGCAACATTAAAAATACGAGTGTTGTTATAGATGTGATTACGAACGTAAGCTTTGTAAAAAGATGTAGCAATCACCAGTGTAAATATATATGCCAAACCACCTATCACGCCCGCAACAGAAAGACCTGCCATAAGACCAGCATCATTATTAGAAGCTTCGCCCAACATACCGCCAACGCCTATCATAACGCTCAATACAATGAAGCCTGCCACCATCATCACGCCCGCTACGATAGCTGCTATATAGTATTCGCCGGCCGATAAATTTACTTCAAATTCTTTATCGCCATAGGTCATATTCTCATGTAAAAATTCATCGATTTTTTTCAGTACCCAAGGAAACGCGAGATACAAGCTCAACACCCCTAAAATCGGGAACAAAATAAACACAACGAATGCACGCCCGTATCGTGCGGTAAAGTTAAAACGCACATTACGATATGCCATCATACGCATTCTAAAACGAACGCCCATTACAATGATAACGGGCACTAATATAAAAAATAAAAGCGATACAAAACCTGCCACTATTGGGCTCATACTACTCGCAATGACCACTATCACAAATAATGCAAAGGCAATTAAGCGACCAATTAAAATTTGGATGGGCGTGGCTAAATACGCTAAACGATGCCCTGCGATTTCGGTATTTGAATAGAAATAACGGTTGGTTCTCACCGTTGCCCAGGCGGAATAAATGCCCAAGGTCACAATAGATAAAAACAAATTAACAATCCAAATAGCGAAGTATTCGGTACCGTTTCCATGAAATTTTACGTGCTGCTTATCGAGCACTTGCTCTTGAGGGGCATATTTGGTTTGCGCGATAGCGTCGCTACCAACGGCAGAAGAATCTGACATACAACATCCTTATTAATTGTCTATTGAGTTACCACTAAGCATGCAGCACGCAATATCCTAATTGCTTCGCACACCTAAACTGTTTTCAAAATACAACACTTTTGCAGTCATGAAAAGGCGTTTTGTGTAAATGATGAGCCTGCTTAAGCATATGCTTATCACGCTTGGTGGTATTTTTTCCTGTGCATTACAAGCCGCGTATGGTTTCGAAACCAAGCAATTCAACTTCTTGAGATAAATAGTGTGATTTAGGAACTTCCTTTTTGCATAAATCGGTTGATAGATACTTTTTATTATCGTCACAAAAAATAGTCGACACTATCGCATTCACGCCGAGTTTGTCATGTACCTTCAAGGACGCGAGTAAATTCGCACCTGACGATATCCCTACACCTATGCCTAGCTCAGATGCCAGTTTCTGAGCCATGATGATGCCATCACCGTCGTTAACCGAAATCACTTCGTCTAAGCTATTGAGTTTAACAATAGATGGAATAAATTCGTCTGACACCCCTTGAATGCGATGACTACCCACTTTATATCCTGTCGATAAAGTAGGAGACTCCGCAGGCTCCATAGGATAGAGCTTTGCCTTAGGTGCGAGCTTTGAGAAGGCTTGCTTGACTCCCATAATGGTTCCACCGGTTCCTACACCCGCCACAAAAGCATCAGGGCATAAACCCATGCTAGCAAGTTGCTGAATGATTTCGGGGCCTGTTCCTAATTCATGCGCCATGGAATTATCTTGATTGGCAAACTGACACGGTAAAAACACATTTTCTTGCGATTCTTGCAATGCTTCGCTTTGCGCAATCGCGCCGAGGAACCCGCCCTCGTTCTTAGATATTAATTGCAACTGGGCACCATATGAACTCATAAGGTTTTTCCGCTCTTCACTCATCCAGTCTGGCATAAAGATCCTGACGGGATGTCCTAAAGCTCGACCTATTGAAGCCATCGCAATGCCAGCATTTCCACTGGTGGCTTCAGCAATTAGATCACCCGCTTTGATAGCACCTTTGGCATAAGCAGCTTTAAGAATGTTTAGCGCCATTCTGTCTTTAATAGAGCCGGTAAAATTGTAATATTCCGCTTTTGCGTAAATAGTGCGCTTGATGTTTTTATAGCGTAGATGAATAGCAAGTAGAGGCGTGTTACCAATGAGCTGCTCTAAACTATGAAACGCTGAGAGAGTTTTTGCGCATACATTCTGTGTATATAGGTTTGCGGGATGATTAACCAGGCCTGCTGGTTTTGCAGAATGTGTTTTAAGCGGTGAGTACATTTAACGCTCCATTAATTCGCTCAAGCACGTGCTATAGAGCCGTATAAATAAAAATTAAATGGTATAGAGCCTTTGCTGCGGTTTCAATCAACAAAAAACACATATCATGCTATTATATAATCAATATTTTCTATAAATCAGTAAATACATGCAAAATCTTGATTACACCGACCGTGAAATATTAAAAAAACTTCAAATAGACGCTAGCTTATCTTTAGAGTCGCTGGCTGAAGCGGTCTCTATTTCTAGTAATACCTGTTGGCGAAGAGTAAAACGCCTTGAACAAGAGGGTTTTATTAAAGCAAGAGTGGCGATCATTGATGCTGATAAAATTGGTATGTCTTTAACTGTATATGTAGCAATTAAAACAAGCGACCACTCTAAAAACTGGTACGAAAAATTTAGTCAGGTGGTAAAGGCTGTGCCCGAGGTCGTTGAGTTTTATCGAATGGCCGGTGATGTTGATTATATGCTTAAGGTAACCTGCGCTTCAGTGAGCGACTACGACCGCGTTTATAAAAAACTCGTGAGCAATATAGATATTGCCGATGTGAACGCGAGTTTTGCGATGGAGTGCCTGAAATATACAACCGAAGTACCTCTATAGTACATAAAACTTAGGAGTGAGCATCAGCGATTCTACTATCGTGCAAGTTTTATTTTGTGCGCCACTTATCGAGTAAAACTGCAAGCACAATGACAACGCCGGTAATAATGCGTTTAGCTGGCTCCGACATGCCCATTTGAGCTAGACCACTGTCGAGTACAGCAATGATGAGTACACCTACAAAAGTGCCGATTATGGTTCCTCTGCCCCCCATTAAACTGGTGCCGCCAATAACGGCTGCGGCGATGGCAGAAAGCTCTAAACCAATACCTGCATTAGGATCACTTGAACCTAAGTAGCTCAAATTAGCTAAGCCCGCTAAAGCGGCTAAAAGCGCAGACACTACAAATACGATAAGTATTCTTGGATTTGGTTTTATGCCCGACATA
Source organism: uncultured Glaciecola sp. (assembly GCA_964418575.1). GTDB lineage: Bacteria > Pseudomonadota > Gammaproteobacteria > Enterobacterales > Alteromonadaceae > Glaciecola. The sequence continues at coordinate 3,018 of CAYQMI010000052.1, read as the reverse complement.
AGCGCAGCTTTTTTGTTTGAGCCTATAGCAATAATCTGCCTGCCGAAAACGGTATAGTTAAGAATAAAATGCGCACAAATTACCACGCTTAAAGCCAAGAGCATCATAACCGAGATGCCTATGCCAGCAATTGGGTTAGTTAGCCCTTGCACACTTGCGCCAACATACATTGTTTGTGAGTCGGAAATAAAATACGCAAACCCTCGGGCAGCCTCCAGTACACCAAGGGTTACAATAAATGAGGGCAGACCAATAAACGAAGAAAGGTAGCCGCTACATGCACCAACAATACAAACCACGAACAAGGAAAAAATAATTGCAAAGAAAAATGGCATACCGCTTTGTACCATTAATATACCTATAAGCGCGCTACTGAGCGCCATTAAGGAGCCCACTGACAAGTCAATTCCGCCTACAATAAGCACCAGTGTCATGCCTATTGCCACAAACGTTAAGGCCGGGAGCTGGCTTAAAATAGTAGAGAGCGTAACCAAGGAAAAGAAGTTATTGGTTTGCGTGCCAAAAAAGAAAATGAGCAGAGCCAGCACAATAACTAAAAAATATGATTTCAAAAACTGCATGTAATTTCCTAATGTTGCTCTTATTAAGAGTGCTCAAGGGATGTATTGATGAAGCTAGTATTAGCAAAAGCTAGGCTTAACACCTTTTCATTATCAAACTCGTCACGGTTTAAGTGCCCGCTAATTTGCTTTTCGCTCATAACAATAATGCGATCGCATACGGTAAAAAGTTCTTCTATTTCACTTGAGGCAACAATTGCGCTTGCGCCCTGTGCTTTGAGTTCTTCTAATTTTTGATACATCAGCGCTTTTGTAGCAACATCGACCCCACGTGTTGGCTCATCTAGCAAGAATATTTGGGTATCAGCAAAGAGCCAGCGCCCCAGCAGTACCTTTTGCTGATTGCCGCCGCTGAGCTCTTCTATGTTTTGCTCGTAAGAATCGTGCTTAACTGTTAAGTTTGAAAAAACCTCTGAGACTTTATTGTTAAGCGCTTTGAAGGAGATGGACGGCCCTTTCAGTACCCGAGATAGCTTGGCAATACTTGCGTTAAAGGCAAGCGACTGCTGGGCAAAAATCCCCTGTTGTTTGCGGTCCTCACTTAGCATCCCTATGTGCAGCGATACTGCGTGGGCGGCGTCTTTTACCTCTACTCGTTGGTCATTCTCAAGCAAGCGATATACCGCGCCACTGTGCATGGGCGTGAGTCCATAAACAAGCTCTAAGAGCTCAGTACGACCCGCGCCAGCAAGTCCGGCGAGACCAAGAATTTCACCTTTTCTAAGAGTAAACGAAATAGGGTGTGTAAGTGCTCGACTAGTGCAATCTTCGACTTGAAGCACCTCCCGCTCGCTTACTTTTGCTCTCTTTAATGAGGGACTCAAGGCACCTTTAGACATCCACTGAATCAACTGCTGTGCGTCACAAGCTTCTGCAGGGGTTGTTTTGACGAGTAAACCGTCTCGTAAAACCGATACTGTACTGCAATGACCTAGCACATCTTGTAAGCGATGACTCACATACAAAATACTCAAGCCTTTGCTAGCCAGCTCGTGCATGTGCTGATGCAATAAATCGCTCTGCTCTTTTGAGAGAGATGCGGTGGGTTCGTCTAAAATAAGCACGCTTGCAGGCTCACTAACAGCTTTACAAAATTCAATCATTTGCTTTTGCGCTAGGCTCAGGCTGGCCACTTTTTGATGGCTATCTAAATGAGCCATACCAAACTTAGCCATCAACTTTCGAGTACGCTGATGAATGTCGCCTTGGTTAATACCTAGCCCGCGTTTGGGCAATTGACGCAGGCAGACGTTTTCGGCAATGTTTAGCTCATCTATCAAGCTGAGCTCTTGCAGGGCAACCGACACTCCTTTTTGCATCGCGTCTTTAACACCGCTTGCGCAAAAAGCTTTGCCATCGAGCAATACTTCACCTTCATCAATTGATGCAAGCCCGCATAGCAAATTAATCAAGGTGGATTTGCCTGCGCCATTTTCCCCAATCAGGCCATAGATTTCACCCGGCTGGATATTTAGGTCAACACCTTTTAGAACAGGCACATTGTAAGACTTGCATAATCCTTTAATATTGAGTCGGGTAGTCATTTTTTGCTCACTAATTCCCTGCTTGCAAGTTACTTATTGCTCTTGAGTAATCACCTTAAGCGGTGTTTCGGTAATTGGCTCTAAAGACTCACCTGCCAACGCAGCTAGCGCCTTCTCAATACCAAAAACCGCGAGCTGACCGCCAAATTGATCTACCGTGGCAAGGATATCACCGCTTTCTATGTGTACTGCTATGGCCTGGATATTATCAAAACCTACAATAAGTGGCGACGTATCTAAGTTTGCGCGCTTAACTGCAGCAAGCGCACCTAAAGCCATATTATCATTTGCGGCAAATATCGCTTTGGTAGTCGGATGCTGAATAAGTAAAGATGAAGTGACTTGAGCTGCTTTGGTTTGCTCCCAATCTGCACTTTGTGAAGCAAGAAGATTAAGACCTGCCTCTTCAATTGCTTGCAAGAATCCGTCGCGCCTTTGCTGTGAATTAATTGCCGATACAATACCTTCTAACAAAATCACGCCTTTACCTTGAGCAAGCTGGCGCGCCGCAAGCTGACCCACCATGTAAGCACCCTGCTGGTTGTCGGGTCCAACAAAAGGAACCGATACGCTAAAGTCTGCAAGCACCGCGGCATCGAGACGGTTATCAATATTAATTACCTTGATACCTGCATTTATCGCACGCACGAGTGCAGGCACAACGGCTTTAGAATCGGCTGGCGCGATCACAATTGCGTCCACATTTGATGCAATCATTTGATCAATTAACGCCACTTGCTGCGCTAAATCGCTTTCGTTTTTTGTGCCGTTTACAATGAGTTCGTACTGGTCAGCATTTCGCTGTTGATGTAATTTTGCCTGCTCAGCCATATTTACGAAAAACTCATTGGCGAGAGATTTCATGATTAGACCGACCTTGGGAACGTCAACCG
>CAYQMI010000051.1:0-25532 GCA_964418575.1 uncultured Glaciecola sp. | reverse complement strand
ATACAGTTCAACGACTAGATTTAAATGCAGCCTAACAAAAATTTTGAAGACGGATTAATTTGTCAGAAGAGTGCAACCAAACTGCTTATCCTAAGTGTTAGCTATACGATATGGAATGTTCTTTCTTCGAATATTTTCTATTAGCAACTTTCGCTATTTCAATAATGTTGACAAACTTTGCTTCATGGCGAATGCAAAAATGTGCAGACGTTGATGGTTATACGGGGCCAAAATGGAAATTATATTTTGGCGATTTGTATCTACCAAATTCGGTATTAAGCACGCGGGGGCAAATGTGGAACAAGCTTTCAGTTATTTTCTTTATTATATTACTAATGTCTGCCGCAGGAATTGGTTTCGAAAATTTCAATGGGAGTTTATGTTACGGTGTTGATAGCTAACAATGAAATTAAAGCGGACATTCGTGAGAGCGGGCAACGCCGCTTAATTTGGTGCTATGTGTGTAAATTCATTACTCTTGCTTCTATAAACTGCTAAACTAATTACAGTCAAATTGTTTGGGGATAGTTTTATGTCGGAAGCTCTTAAAAAGCTTATGGATAGCATTGATCAAATGAGTACTAAAGAGAAAGCTCTAGCTGCTCATTGTTTATTATCAGCAATGGATGGACGTGCAGATGATGACGTTGAACAAGAGTGGTTATCTCTTGCAGAAAAACGAAGTAATGAATTGGAAAGCGGCAAAGTTAGCCCGACGACATGGGACCAAATCAAGCAAAAATTGTAAGCTATATGCCTGAATTATTATTTCACCCAGACACCACAGAAGAAATCAAATCGTCCTTTGATTGGTATCAAGAACAAGAAAAAGGTCTTGGTACGAGTTCGTACAAGAGCTAGACGATGCCTTTAATTCTATCAAATCCTTACCGCTAACTTGGCCTAAAATGGGACAATATCATAGGCGCTTTATCTTAAGTCGATTCCCGTATTCTGTTATTTATAAAAACGTAGACGAAAAAACAATTTATGTTGTTGCGCTTATGCATAATCATCGTAAGCCAAGCTATTGGAATGACCGCAATTAACAAAACGATGAAGACGGATTTGTCAGAAAAGCGCTGCCAAACCGCTTATGCAAGGTGTTAGGTACTCATTTGGTGGATTAACCTATGGAAAAAATTTTGGTAAGCTCCTGTTTGCTCGGTAATAAAGTACGTTACAACAGAAGCTCTTTATCAATCAAACGCAGTGATTACGACTGGCTTTCATCAACATTTCAAATCGTTCCGTTTTGCCCAGAAGTTTCTGCAGGATTACCCACCCCCAGAGCACCTGCAGAGATAATATTCGGATCTGGGGACGATGTGTTAGATGGAACATCACAAATTTTTGGGGAAAACGGAGTAAATTTCACTACCTCTTTTTTAGTTGGTGCCAAGCTAGCCTTGGAGAAGTGTGAATCTTACAACATTAAACTTGCTGTCTTAACAGAGAACAGTCCGTCATGCGGAAGCACTCATATCTATAACGGAAAATTTAAAGGTATAAAGAAACGGGGAAGGGGAGTGGCAAGTGCATTGCTAGTTAGAAATGGAGTTACAATTTATAACCAACATAACATTTATAAACTGCGCAGTGATTATGAAGAACGCACCTAACAAGGCGCTTACTTGAATTAGACCGACAGTTTCACTTGATAATCACATCACTACAGTAACCACCCACTAAATTTAAATCGATATTGCTTGCCACATAAAAATTATATTGAAACTATTCTGATAACGCGCTTTCAATATCCTCGCTGATATCGATAGGTTTGGTAGTAGGCGCATAACGTTTTATCACCTTGCCTTGTTTATTCACTAAAAACTTCGTGAAATTCCATTTGATTCTGCGAGAACCGAGCAAGCCGGGAGCTTCAGACTTTAGGGTGTTATAAAGTTCAGCAGTGTTCTCACCATTTACTTCGAGCTTGGCCGTTAAGGGAAAGCTCACGCCAAAATTCATGGTACAAAACTGCGAAATTTCGTCATCATTTCCTGGCTCTTGATGACCAAACTGGTCACATGGACATCCAATTACCATTAAGCCTTTATCTTTATAAGTTTGATATAGCTTTTCTAGTCCGTCGTATTGCGGCGTAAAGCCGCATTTACTCGCGGTATTTACAATCAAAACTACCTTGCCTTTGTATTCTGACAAGTCGAGCGTGTCACCATTGTTCAGGGTGAGTTGATGTGAGTGTATAGATGTTGCCATGAAAGCCTCAGCATATAAGCGCGTTTGATTAACGCTATTTAAAATATGCTAAAAGAGTAACATGAGTAAGTGAAAAGTGTATTCGTTATGATGAATAAGCAACTATAAGCAGAGCTGTTGACTCGCTAGCTGATTAACAGGCTATTTTAGCTAGCTTTTCTTTTATCGAATCCATACGTTTAAGGTTGCTCTGAGACAGCGAAATAGAGCTTAACTCTAGTATAAGATTGTCTATATTTACGTTTTTGTACTCAGTTTGCTTCGCGTCTGTCATACACTGCAATAAATTTAAGGCAAAAGCGGGCACGCCCGGATACATGCTGTGTGCTCGGTAAAAGTAGTTAAGTGCATTTTGGTACTGATGACTTTTATACTCATGCATTCCTTTTTCATTAATCATTATCGCTCTTTCTTTGCCCACGCCAATGGACTTTTCGGTATTCAGCAGTAAGTCTGCGGCAATCAAACTTTCGATGTGGTTTTCATGCGTGAGCAACTGTTTATCGCACTCATCTAAAATCTCTTTTGCTTTATCAGCATGACCTAAGCCAAACCAGACTTTGACTGCGTCGATGTTTGTACTGATGCTTTTTTTCGTAAACTGATTCACTTGGCTGGTTTCGCTTATGATGCGCTCAGCTCTGACCTTGTCGTCATCTAATAAAAATGAAAGCGCGAGCAAGGTATCTTTTTGAAATTCAGATTGGCGATCGGTAATCCCTTTTGTAGCTTTGCCTAGCATTACCCTTGCGGCGGATACATTGTCTAGATTTTGCGTTTCGTTGAACTGTTCTGCTAAATGCAGATGATAGCGAGCAAGCTCCATCGCAAAATCTACTAATCGTTCTTTCACCGACAAATTGCTCTGTACCTTTTTCTCGAGCAGAGCGAGGGCATCTTCAGATTTTCCCTGCATCTTATAGCAAAGTGTTTTTAGGCGGGTTGCTTGAATAGTTAGTTCGCCGTCTTTGATATTGTCGAGCAATTGTTCTGCTACAACATAGTTTTTCTTACCAATTTCAACACTGGCAAGCCACTCGTATGCTTTGTCTTTGGTTAAGCTTTCTTCAATTAAACGGTCGAGCATTTTTTTACAGTGTTGCCATTTGCCGGTAAAAAACTCACTTTTAATCAAACCCCAATGTGCCCACAGTACGCCGCTAGAGCGCTCAAGAACCGAAGAATATAGCTTCGTCGCTTCTTCAAACTTTTTGTCTAGCAGCAGTAAGCGACCTTTTAATTTAATAAAGTCTGCTTCAAGGCGCTTCGGAATGCCCTTTGTTAAACTGTCATCAACAAACTTTAATGCTGAATCATTGCGGTTTGCATCCATATACTGCAGAGCAGGGAGCAGACTTTTACGGGCATTTAGATAATGTTTGACGTTAGTAGTGAGGCTTTTGATGGTATAGGGTTTGATAATGATGACGTCGGGGTATAGGTCTAAAATTTGCCCAATGGTTTGCGGAAGACTGTCGGAGGTCACAAAAAACAGACCCATTGAAGGCTTAAAGGCACCGCTCTCCACGAGTTGCTGAATCCACTCTACACCATTTTTTGCTTGGCCCAAGTGAAAATCAATAAAGACAATATCAAAATTAGTGGTTCGCAGACCATTTCGCAATTCTTTTCCGTTGCTATAGCTAGCAATGTCGAAACTATCGATAGAGAGTAAATGGCTACGTAGGTTCATACGCGCAGTAGTATTATCTTCCACAATGGCAATGCGAAGACTCGACTTTGCTGGGGCTATGTATCCATCTAACTTAATCATATGTATTTGCTCTTTATGAACAATTTTCATCCGCTTGAGTTTAGCATGTCAGGCTGTTTAAAAAGTGCTCGAATTGTATATGAATGTATACCGGAGTCTTTGTTTCACATGTCTCTTTAATCGCATTCTCTGATAAGTGGGACAAAGTAATTTGTGTCGCAAACATCTCTTAATTAATAGCTATCGGCAGGAGAGTGAAATACTTCTGTCCTCGATTTTGGTGTTTGCTACGCGGCATCATTGTTAGCGCAAACTTCCATCAAAATATTGCGCTTTGTTTAACAAAAGATTTACAAGGGATAGGCCGATCATTTATAGTTTACGTTAACGTAAAGGTAAGATGAAAAGAGCAAGTTTTGTGACCTATTACTATCGCAAAAGCACGCATATTTCGACCATTTAGGAATTTCTCATGCAAAAAGTTCAGCAACTAATAAACGGACAATTCGAAGACTCAACATCCACAGACATGATTGAAGTCACCAACCCTGCTAATAACGACGTTATTGCGCATTTACCAATTTCGACAGAGCTTGAAATTGAAAGAGCAGTGGGCTGCGCTAAAGAAGCATTTAACACCTGGAAAAAGGTACCGGTATCTGAACGTGCCCGAGTGATGTTGCGCTATCAACACCTGTTAAAAGAACATCATGATGAAATAGCGACAATTCTTTCAAAAGAAACCGGCAAGACTTTCGAAGATGCAAAAGGGGATGTTTGGCGTGGAATTGAAGTGGTTGAACAAGCCGCTAATATTGCCTCTATGATGATGGGTGAGACTGTTGAAAATGTTGCTACAGATATCGACACCTATTCTATGATCCAGCCTTTAGGCGTGTGCTTAGGCATCACCCCGTTTAACTTCCCCGCCATGATACCGCTATGGATGTTCCCAATGGCAATTGCCGCAGGTAACACCTTTGTGCTTAAACCTTCAGAACAAGATCCAGCTACACCAATGAAGCTAGCAGAGCTGTTTATGCAAGCAGGTGCACCAGCAGGCGTGCTTAATATTGTGCATGGCGGCAAAGACCAAGTTAATCATTTGTTAGGGCACGAAGATATTAAAGCGGTTTCCTTTGTAGGCAGTGTGCCAGTTGGTCAGCATATTTACCGCACGGCCACGTCAAATATGAAGCGCGCGCAGTGTTTTGCCGGCGCGAAAAACCATTCGGTGATCATGCCCGATGCGAACAAAGATAAAGTCCTTAACAATTTAGTGGGAGCTTCCGTGGGCGCAGCGGGTCAACGTTGTATGGCAATATCGGTTGCGGTATTTGTTGGTGATAGCGCGAATTGGATACCTGAGCTTGCCGAGAAAATCGGCGCGGTTAAGCCGGGACTTTGGAATGACGAGTCTGCTGGTTTTGGCCCTTTAATTAGCCCGCAAGCGAAAGCGCGAGTGCTTGACCTAATCCAACAAGGTAAGGAGCAAGGTGCCACTTGTTTAGTCGACGGTAGTGAATTCACTGTAGACGGTTACGAGAGTGGTAATTGGGTTGGCCCAACGGTGTTTGCTGGCGTAACGGCTGATATGGCGATTTATCAAGAAGAAATATTTGGTCCGGTATTATGCTGCGTGCAGGTTGATACTCTAGAAGACGCCATTCAACTGGTTAATGCTAATCCATTTGGTAACGGCACTAGCATTTTTACCGCAAGTGGAGCCGCAGCGCGAAACTATCAGAGCAATGTTGAAGTAGGTCAGGTTGGCATTAATGTGCCGATTCCTGTGCCACTTCCGTTTTTCTCATTCACTGGTTGGAAAAACTCTTTCTATGGCGACCTGCATGCATATGGTAAGCAAGCAATTCGTTTTTATACCGAAACAAAAACCATTACCGCGCGCTGGTTTGATGATGAAGCCGATCAAGGTAACAGCCCTAACATGACTATCAATCTTCGCTAAGAGATGAGTTAGCTAAGTTAATCCTGAACGCAGTAAATAGGAAGCAAACATGAATTTTGAATTAAATGAAGATCAAGTTGCATTCGCACAAACCGCAAAGCAATTTGCTGAAACTGAGATGGCACCTTTTGCCGCTCAGTGGGACAAAGAGCATCATTTTCCGGTTGATGTGATCAAAAAGGCAGGTGAACTCGGATTTTGTAGCTTATACACGCCAGAGGATGCAGGTGGCTTGGGTTTAAGCCGTTTAGACTCATCCATCATTTTTGAGCAATTAGCCATGGGCTGCACTACCACTACCGCCATGCTTACCATTCACAATATGGCCACTTGGATGGTGGCAAAGTGGGGCACTGAGCAAGTTAAATCTCAGTGGATGGATAAACTGGTTGCTGGTGAATGTATTGCTAGTTATTGCCTCACCGAACCTGGCGCAGGGTCGGACGCGGGCTCGCTATTAACCTCGGCAAAATTGAGCGAAGGTAAATACCACTTGAATGGCTCTAAAATGTTTATCTCTGGGGCCGGCGAAACGCAAGTGCTTGTGGTTATGGCGCGCACAGGTGGCAAAGGTCCAAGTGGCGTGAGCGCATTCGTAGTGCCTGCCGACGCAGAAGGTATTTCCTACGGTAAAGCCGAGGAGAAAATGGGGTGGAACGCACAGCCAACGCGTATGGTTAGCTTCGAAGATGTTGTAGTGGATGAGTCAAGCCGCTTAGGTGAAGAAGGCGATGGGTTTAAATTTGCCATGCAAGGTCTCGATGGCGGGCGAATAAATATCGCAACTTGCTCCATAGGTACTGCACAACAGGCGCTAAATACTGCCAGAGCCTACATGCATGAGCGTTCACAATTTGGTAAAACCTTAGCGAGTTTTCAGGCTTTACAATTTAAACTTGCTGACATGGCAACAGAGCTTGTTGCCGCACGCCAAATGGTGCGTCTTGCGGCGAGTAAAATTGATAATGAACACGCTGATAAAACCACTTATTGTGCAATGGCAAAACGTTTTGCGACCGATGTAGGTTTTGAAGTGTGCAATCAAGCACTGCAAATACATGGTGGCTATGGCTATATCAAAGAATACCCGCTAGAGCGTCATGTTAGAGATGTGCGTGTGCATCAAATTCTTGAAGGCACAAATGAAATCATGCGCGTGATCATTGGCAGACGTTTGTTAAGTGATGAAGCTGAGGTCTTGTAAGCATGTCTGAAATTGAGCCAAAAGTACTTGTTGAATACTTACCGTGTAAAGCGAAGGCTGGTCAAAATAGCAGCAAGATAGCGCTTATTACTCTGAATAAACCCAAAGCATTAAATGCATTGGATTTAGACATGGTAAATCTTATGCTGCAGGCGCTTGAAGATATACGTAATGATGACTCAGTGCTTGCTGTAATGCTAGATAGCTGCACCGACAAAGCTTTTTGTGCTGGCGGCGATGTTGTTTCGATGTATCATGCAATGAAGGCTAACAGCGCCGCAAAACAAGATGACGACTTGCCCTCGACACCTCAATTTTTACAAGACTTTTTTACGCAAGAATATCGCTTAGATTACTGCCTGCATACATTTCCAAAACCTATAATAGTTTGGGGTAATGGCATAATTATGGGCGGTGGCTTGGGATTGTTTATGGGCTCTCATATACGCTTAGTGACTGAAACCGCTCGTATCGCGATGCCTGAAATAACGATAGGTTTGTTTCCCGATGTTGGAGGGAGTTTCTTTTTAAACAAACTAAAAGCGGGAGTCGGCCTATTTTTGGGTTTAACAGCAGCAAGCGTAAATGCTCAAGACACGCGTTTGTTAGATATTTCCGATGCAATCGTTCCTAATTCGGCAAGAGATGCTTTTGTTGATAGATTGTGCGCGCTCAATACGATTAACAAACAGAGCGTTGTAGATTTGGCCTTAGATTATTCAGAGCAACTAGCGAGTACTCCTGAGGCTAATCTTTCTGCTTTAATTGAGCCCTTAGCTCCACTCGGTAATACCGAGAATATTCTAAACGCTGAGACTCTTCTAAAAGATGTAGTTGAGCAAGCGCCTGACAACGGCTATTTACAAAAAGCATTTAAAGGCTACCAGCGGGGAAGCGCGGTTACTGCGCATTTAGTGCACGAGCAGTTACGCAGAGCAAAAAACCTGACGCTTGCAGAATGTTTTCGCATGGAACTAAGTATGGCATTTACCTGTGGTGCAGTGGGTGAGTTTCAAGAGGGCGTAAGAGCTTTACTGATTGACAAAGACAATGCACCTCAATGGCAATATGCTTCAATTAGCGAAGTGCCTCAGTCGCTTATCAGTACCCACTTTTCGAGATTTACTAACAAAGCAGAGCAAAGCCATCCGCTGGCACAATTAGAACAAGACTTTGGAGTGTAGTATGAAAAATATCGCGTTTTTTGGATTGGGTAACATGGGCGCTGGTATGGCGGCCAACCTTATACAAGCTGGTTTTACTGTAACAGTTTACGATTTAGTGCAGTCGCAGGTAGACCAACTGGTTGCGAAAGGAGCAATTGGCGCTAAATCGCCGGCTGATGCAATGCTTAACGCTGATGCTGTAATTACTATGTTGCCAGCTGGACATCATGTTGAACGCCTGTATTTTGGTGACGAATCAACCCCTGGCATTGTTGCAAGTGCAAAAACACACACGATATTTATTGATTGTTCCACCATAGAAGCAGAATGCGCTCGAAGCATAGAACAACGCGTATCTCAAAGTGGCCATGCCTTTGCCGATGCACCAGTCTCCGGCGGCGTTGCTGGCGCTGCGGCGGGCACGCTCACGTTTATTGTAGGTGGCGCAGCGGATACAGTCAACGCAATCAAACCCGTTTTAAATGCAATGGGCAAAAACATATTTCATGCAGGCGAGGCGGGGGCAGGTCAAGTAGCGAAAATTTGTAATAATATGCTGCTAGCGGTGCTTATGGCAGGAACGAGCGAAGCTTTGCAGTTAGCGATAGATAATGGCATAGACGCAAAAGTAATGAGCGAAATCATGCAAAAAAGCTCTGGCAATAACTGGACGCTGCAAACCTACAATCCATGTCCGGGAGTAATGGAAAATGTGCCTTCATCTAACGGCTACCAAGGTGGCTTTATGGTCGACCTAATGAACAAAGACCTAGGCTTAGCTATGGCAACCGCCGCTACCCATCAATCAATTGTGCCAATGGGCTCATTAGCTAAATCTTTGTATCAATTTCATAGTGTGAACGGCAACGGTAAAAAGGATTTTTCCAGTATTTTTGAATCTCTAAAGCCGAAAGCTTAGAGAACATCTTTGTTGCGATGACGGTTGATACCGCTTGTTTAAGCAATTTAGTCTGGATATTGTAGTAACCAGTAATCAGCGTCCTTCCCGCGAAGGCGGGAACCTCCCAAATCTGCGAAAGTGGCGCAAACAATCAGTAATAGTTGCCTCCAGTTGTTTCCTTAGGTGGTTTTTAACCAGCGCAAGAATGAAAATGTGAAACTTTAACCCATAGCATTTCATAATCGTTACTGTTGTTGATCTCTAAACCATTTGGTGATGATTACTTTCTCGCCTTTTGTAACAGGATTTGACTTGTGCATAGTATGTGGATTTGGCGTGCCATTAGGATAAAGGTTGTTCCAAATAAGTGCTCGCCCCGCTTTTGGACTGACTTTGATTCCCAGCTTTGGAAACTCCGTCTCACCGCCTGTACATTTTCCATTCAAGTAAATCATAAAGGTCCAAGTGCGTTGCCCTCTAGTTTTACCCTGCAATTCCCAGCCTTCAGACGCAGGTTCAAAATAATCAGAGTGTAGCTTAAACTCTTGTCCCACAGCATAGTGCTGTGCTTGAATAGTTTCATTGTCGCCAACATCAACGCCCAGAGTGTTGACAATGTGCTGATTGAGCTGCGCCACAAATTGATTGTTGAAACTTGATAGCTCACATGTGCTTGACGTTCGGTGCGTTGAATACCCATCTTTTGATGCAACTTTCGAGCGCTCTAGTTTTTGTGAAGACAAAGAGATCAGTTGTTCACATTGTTCTGGGAACAAAAAGTCATCTAGTTGGATTATTTGTGCGAGCTCATTCTCTAGATAGCGTGCTCGGGTGTTTGCTATATTTTGTACTAACGTAGGGCCAGATAGCTTTCGATAGAATGCAGGACTTTTGATTATCTCATGGCTTGCTTTTATATTGTTGCCAAGCGCTGATTTTACTTGTTCATAAGTAAAGCCCTTTTCTAGCAGAGATCTCATAATCTCGGCAGAGGGCGTACCTTTCAACAGGGCATTAAGCACCCATGTTTTCCAATTTGACGGTAGGCTAGCATTCATAACACTGTTCTATATTTGTAGTTAAATCAGACATACCCGCTAGTATAAAGTTATTGTACATGTTCTATCATTAGAGTCGTATTTCTTGCTCGTAATTTTTAAAAAAACAGTAAAAAAATTTTGATACCAAGTTAGACCCGATAAGTTGTAACGCAGTTGGCCGTTAGAAAATGCTTAAACCTCACACAATTTTACTGCCTATAAAGATTGTTACGCAAATTTTGAGTGTTACTGTACATGCATAGTTAAAATGTGAGAATGGTTAGGGAAAGTCTTTAAAACAAGATTAGTTTCTGAAAAAAATAACATTATGACTTTGCCATTTAACTGTAAAATATGGTTACAGTGAAGTCTTTTAAAGTCGCAATTTTTGCCAATGCAAAAATGACTGGTGATCTTAGCCTGCCCTTTGTTCACTTTGTAATGAGATCCACAAAACTTAGTAGTTTGTATCTAAATTATACTTTTATGTAAAACACCTCACAAACGCTACAAGGGGGAGGGTTGTAATGAATTGCTATCGAAAAGCTTCCCTCTTCTCAACTACATCAGTTGTTATAGCAACGTGCATTTACGCAAGTCAATCATTTGCATCATCAACCGATGCATGCGCAGGTCAAAATCAAAGTGATGTCCTATTTACAGTCACTAGCGTCTCTATTGACACACAGCCTATATTCGACGAAACCGCTGCTGACGCGATTGTTTTGCACACGTGGGCCAATGCGCTGCATATCAATACAAAGCCCTCTGTTGTTGCAGAGCGCTTGCCTTTTGATGAAGGTGATGAAGTGACTCAAGCCGATATTGTTGAGGCTGAAGCACTTCTCAGGGCTGAGCGGTACATTGCAAATGCGAATATTAAGGCCGAATTTGATTGCGCATCTAAGAATGTGAATATACGCGTAACTACCTTTGACAACTGGTCACTCATTCCAACACTTTCCTTTAGTCGTAGTGGGGGAGAGAACAGCACCATTGTTGGTGTGAGAGAGGATAACCTTTTAGGTTTGGGTATTCGTAGTACCTTTCGCTACCGAAAAGATGAACAGCGAACGGGCTATCAATTTTCTATGCGCTCTGCTTTTCCGTGGGTCAGGCATTCAAACGTAGCAATAACGATTGCTGATAATGACGACGGTGAAGCATATGGAGTGGCTTTTGATAAACCCTTTTATCATTTAGCGAGTGAGTACAGTGCACTCGTCTCAGCCTTTACGAACAAGCGTATTGAGGACATTTTCCAAAATGGAGATACTCGCAACAGTCTTTCTATTGATGAATTGAACCTTCGTGCTGCCTACGGTATTCAGCTCAGCGCAAGCAACGAAGAAACTCAGCGTGTGCGCTTTGGTGTAAATCGAGAGCGACTTGAGTTTATAAGTGCGCCAGATAGCCCATCTCAGGGAATTGAGTTTTTTGAAAATCCAGCGTTTATCAACGAGATGCTTCAAAACAACAGCCACACAAACTTTGTTCCAGAAACACGTGACTTCTTATATCCATGGCTAGGCTATGAATTTGTTCAGCGAGATATTCAGGTCATGCAAGATATTTACCTGATTAGGCAGCCAGAAGACATTAACTTAGGGTGGGAATTGTATATGCAGTTAGGTTTTGAGCTGAATAACGATAGCGGTGGTGTAGGCACCCACACTCAATTTGGCTTACGCAAAGGTAGCTTGATTGGTGAGGGCCTATTGCTGTTGAGCGCAAATTTTGAAAGCATTCTCAACACCGATATTGAAGACTATGCGCGATTTAACGGACAAGCGGAATATTTCTATCGCTTATCGCCTCTAATTGGATATTACGCGCAGGCTTCAGCCACTATTGCAAAGAACCCTTTTGCAGATCGTCCTATCGTGATTGATGATGACAACGGAGTAAGAGGATATCCTTTGCAATATCAACACGGCAACAAGCGCTTTTCGGCTAGTTTGGAGACGCGTTTTTACACTGACTATAGCTTTTATCAATTGTTCGAGTTGGGCTTTGCAGCTTTTGTTGATGTTGGTAGGGCTTATGACGGCGATTTTTCCAACTTAAATGAAGACCAAAGCCTGCTCGCTAGCACTGGGTTTGGCGCACGTTTATACTCAAACAAAGCCAGTAATCCTGGCGTGGTGCATATCGATATTGCAAAACCCTTGGGCGATGGCGAGAGCGTCAATACTTGGGAGTGGAGTATCCAGTTAAGAAGAGGATTTTGATGTCGATATATTTATCTCAAAGCCAGTTGTCTTCCACATCTTCGCAACTTGATAGAACATGGCCACCATTAAAACAGCAAACCACCATTCATAAGCGTTTTCCCAATTATCCCAGCCATCGCTCCAAAAATATCCCAATAAGACGCTAATTATTGCGGTACTCACCAAAACTGAACTTATCCACATTAAACGTTGTTTATAGACGGTTAATTGTAATGAAAGCGTATCGACTTTTTCAAGGGTATGCAGCAGTATCAGGTGAGCAAAAGAGGTAAATGCAAAATAAAAAATCACGCCAATCCTTCTAGCCAGGGCATAGGGCTCCCCAACTGCGCCCAAGGTAACGGTGTAAACAACCAAAGCAATTGAAGCGATAAGCCCCATTATGGTTATGGTACGCGCTCGGATTTGTCCGTTAGTAATATTCTGTAGCCATTGATAGAGCAGCAACCAATATGCGGCCATAAATACTGCAGCAGGAATAAGCAGAGCTTTAAAAAAGAAAAACTCAGGATATTGACGGCCGGTGGCACTGATGGAATGACATTGCTGCCAATAGGGTATGCAAAGGTTTAAATTATCAAAGTAAATCGATATGGCGAAGGTTAAATGCACTGAAAAAAAAGGTAAAAAGACGCAAATCAGCGCAATTAAGTAAGGTACAGTGAATTTACTTTTGGCTTTATCAGCGGTCTTCATCTCGTACATGGGCTTTCGACAATCAATAGGTCACAAATATAAATATACTCATTTTGACGATTCTTGGCTCAGCCCGCGTTTACGTTGCTATCGATAAGTTCCTTAAAATGAATCCAGCTTCATTACTTACTAAAATTCTCCAAATGCTTAATCGAGCGACTCAGCATATTAGTGTCAATATCAATTAAGACTTGGGATTGGTCAGTAATATCGGTAACTTCGTAGCTTCCGTCTTTTGCAACTTCAGTAAGGTAGGGAGCTTTGAAATAAATAATATTTTCACCCATAGTGCTTACCAGCCAATCACGACTTGGTGATTGCAAAGCTTGCCCAGTAGAAAATCGGTAAACATCGGCAAGACATTCAAACTCGCGCATAACAGTAGGGGCAATATCTTCGTTGGTTGAAGCCTGTTGATTATCAATAAAGTTTGAATATAGCTTGTACATATTGCTCGCAGCATCTTGGGCAAGCACAATCACTGAGGCCTTTGCTCTTAGTTGCTCAAAGTCTAGGTCATTTAATTCGTCTTTCGTAACAAGGCCAAGATACAAACCCGTTGGTGTATCGTTTAAGGCATTGCTAAATGTATCCCAGTCCATTTCAGGCGTATCGGCAGTGTTATACACCATATTAGGTACTGAAAATGCGTTGAGTAGGTCAAGCATCACAGGTGGTGCGGAGGTTCTAATTATCAAATTTGCAGGTATGCCGTACTGAAGCTGCGCAAAAAAGCGGGTAGGTGATGTTTGCGAGTTCAAATGAAATATATTGGAATTAAAGCCCGCGAGGGTTTCGTTTTCAATTACCTCTGTGCTAGCGAGTACCACAACTTTCTTTTCGCTGTTAACACTACAGAACACGTTTTTAGGCGGATATACAAAACGATTGCTCACGCCCTGAAGCTGCAAGTCTTCTCGCTGCTGACGGTCTTCCAAATCTAAAAAACCATAGCGCGCCATTAAGGTTTTTGCTGTTGCTGGGTAGCTTAGCGGAAACATGTTGTCTTGTTTTAATACTGGCGTATACAACTTAGCATCTGCCCATACGTGGATGGCATGACTTGATACAAAGCAAATCACAAACACGCTTGTGATATAGGGACCAATGCGCAAGCGTTGCAGTTTATTTAATCGTTTATAAATGGCATTGGCTATGACTAACTGAAACATCAACCAAATAATAAACAGAAGAGCTAAATAAAACCATTGCAGCCAGCTAAAGGCGCTCACTTGAACTTGGGTTTCACTGCGCAGAAGGGCAGCAGAGCTAAAGCTAATATGAAAGCCTGTGTTGTTATAAATGAGCGCATCGAAAGCTAACAAGGCTAAACCTACCGCCGAAACAACTGAGCCAATGCCGCGCAATACCCGCATATTGGTTATTTGATAGCAAAGAGGCAATAACACCACCACAAATACCAAAAAGGTAATAAAACTAATATGGCCAAACCAAGTGCTCAGCATATAAATAAAGCTAAGCGGTGTGTCGGCTACTGAAGTAGAAAACAAATATACGGATGATATAAAAATAGCCATACCAATGTTGGCAAGGGCAAACCAATGGCCCCATGCAACTTGTTGTGTGATCTGCTTACGTCTTGGAGATTCGGTATAAATCATAATGAGTAATTATTCTTATTATTTACGTTTGGCATAAGTTTTAAGCGCTTGCTGTGCTTTTTCTCAGCACATTACAAAATTGTTCAACCATTGCTTCACGATCCTTTGGATTCACTTGGTGGGTGAAAATTGTCGCCAAAACATTACCTAATGCCATAATGGACAAGTCTCGGTCGGCTTTATTTTTTTCGATAGCTACAAATACGTCCTGCATCAGTGCTTCAAATTCTGCGTTGCTATACTTTGACTGAATGGGCATACATTTGTCCTATGATTTTTGAGTGAAAACTCGGTACAATTGCGAACAACATCGCGGATAATGAGCCAAAGTATAAAGGCAGTTCACGCGAACACCAACTTTTGTTGTACTGGGTATCAATATTTCCCGTTTTAGGGACTGATATTAAACAATCTGTTGCGCCAAGTTTTACGCAGCAATGTAATGCTCAGACAACCTCTAACAAAAAGGTTCTTTTTATTTTATGAGTGCTAACGTTCAACAGTTTGTTGTGCACAGAATATTGCTCACTAACGATGGCAAACTAAATTTCTTACCTCGTGGAAGCTGCTTTGAAGTCACCCCTGAAATCACCAGCTTAGGTGGTCAGCTGCATAGCACCTTCAATACCAAGCCTGGCAAAGGTGTAGGTGGCTTTGTTGAAGACCAAGAAAATCCGGTAAAAGATTTATTGTCGGACGTGACAAGTGGCGCTTTAGATTTTCATGAGTTTAGCTTAATTGCGGGCAAGCATTTACTCGACACAATTGTAAATGAAGCCATGCTAGAAACCGGCTTTGTGATTTTTAATCGCTATGAGTATTTGGCGACTGATTATTTGATGATTGCAATGCTCGATACCAAAGAGCACGTTGAGGTAAACAATCACCTTGAAATTTCTCAGAGTCATCATCTTGATTTGTCGAAAATGCAAATAGCGGTGCGTATAGACTTAACGCAGTACGACATTAGCAAAGATCAAAATCGCTACATTAGCTTTCTAAAAGGGCGTATGGGACGCAAAGTTGGCGACTTTTTCATGCAGTTCATTGGTTGTGAAGAAAAGGTAGATATTAAGCAACAAAACAAACGTTTGCTGCACGAGGTTGATGAGTATCTTTCTTCAGAGCAACTCGATTCTTCAGAAAAGCAGATGCACAGAGATGCCTTAGCCGATTACTACAAAGAAAAAGTAAACCTAGGTGAGCAGGTGCAAATTTCTGACCTTGATAACGTTCTGCCTCGTCAAGGCTCTACCGAAGACGGTTTTTCTTCATATAACGCGTCTTTAGCCCAGCCTATTGAAAAAGAGTTTCAACCCGACCGCAGCATGATGACCGCAATGAAAAAGTTCTCAGGCGCAGGCAACGGAGTGTCGGTAAGTTTTGAGCGCAAACTCTTGGGTGACAGAGTCCATTACGATGTGCGTAACGATGTATTAACCATTAAAGGCATACCGCCGAATTTGAAAGACCAGCTTACCAAGTCTGTTGATAGCGAGCCTGATGAATGAAGCTATTTGTAAATGACTTAACGGTGATGGACTTTTCTTACCTTTGCCCTGAAAGAGGAATGGTAGGGGAGAGCTGGATAGTTGATATTATATTAGATGGCGGCCTGAACGAAGAGAGCATGGTGCAGGACTTTGGCATTGTTAAGAAACAGCTTAAGCGCCTTATTGATGATTATGTAGATCACAAACTAGTGATCCCAGCTGAAAGCACTAATGTTGAGATAGCACACGACCAAAACCAAGGCCGCGTGCAGGTGGATTTTGATTTTGCAGGCAATAAATCTATCCATTTACTGTGTCCACCCGAGGCCTACGCTTTTGTTTATGATACAAGTGTGAACATGGAGTCGGTAACGGCTTATCTAAAAGATGTCATCAAAACGCATTTGCCTGAAAACGTGCAGGGCATTGAAATATTCTTGCGAGCTGAAGTTATTGACTCACCTTTTTATCACTATACTCATGGCCTTAAAAAGCACGATGGCAATTGTCAGCGAATTGCACATGGGCATCGCTCAAAAGTTGTGATTATTGAAAACGGTCAGCGCAGTGAGGCGCGCGAAAAATATTGGGCTGAGCGTTGGGCCGATATTTACATTGGCACAAAAGAAGACTTAGTATCCGCCAGCACTCTTACGCTTAACGCTAATATTAGCGATGATACTCACTATTGCTTTGCTTACGAAGCCTCTCAGGGAGAGTTTGAAATGGCGATTGTAAAGTCAGTATGTGAAATCATTGAGTACGATTCTACTGTGGAGTGCCTAGCACAGCATATGCTCGAGGAACTTTGCAGCATGTCATCCGCGAGCTTTTTAGTCAGTGCGTTTGAAGGTGTGGGTAAAGGAGCAATGATTGGCAATGAATAAAAAACACGGACTGCTAGCTAGGTGGTGTAAAGCAATCGCAATGCTTGGTGCTAGCATACTTTTGGCCTTTAGTGGATTTGCTAGCGCGCAAACACCGCCCCTATTAACGGGTGAGTTAATCCAAGGAAGTTTGATTCGCGGTAAAACCGATGCAAATGTGCAGGTTTGGTTAAACGGTAGTCCTGTTGAAGTATCGGAAGAAGGCAGTTTTGTATTTGGTTTTGGTAGAGATGCGAGTAACAAACATATCTTAAGTTGGCAGGCTGCGGGCGAAAAGCAAGACATGCCGCTAGTAATAAAGGCACGAGAGTACAAAATTGATCGTATTGAAGGCGTAGCACAAAAGTACGTAAGCCCTCCACAAGAGGTACTGGCAAGAATTCGTGAAGATAATCGCGCGATTGCAAACGCACGGGCAACCCGCTCAAACTTAAAAGACTTTTTAGACGATTTTATTTTGCCCGCTGAGGGTCGAATTTCAGGTGTATACGGTTCACAGCGCGTTTTCAATGGCGAACCAAAGCGCCCACATTATGGATTAGATGTAGCAAACGTGGTGGGCACGCCAGTCATTGCTCCAGCGGGCGGCATTATTACCCTAGCGCATAATGATATGTACTATTCTGGTGGCACTTTATTAATGGATCATGGCTTTGGGGTGTCTTCTACCTTCATTCATTTAAGCAAAATCCATGTTACAGAAGGTCAGCGGGTTGAAAAAGGCGATTTAATTGCTGAAATAGGCGCAACTGGTCGCGTAACCGGTCCGCATCTAGATTGGCGAATTAATTGGTTTAAAGAGAGACTAGATCCTGAGCTCTTGATTACACAAGGCAAAAAATGAACAAAATTCCAGACAATAAAATCCATGCGTACGTAGTTCCCGGCGTGAACAAAAATGTCATGGAATCGATAAGGCCTTGCAAAGTTACACGGGACTGGATGGATGCCACACCAGCGAGATATGCCTACCGCTGTATACCGCTTACAGCTGCAAACAGCATGGGCTGGGAAATTCTTAATCCTGTTGATGTAGATATGAGCTGGACAGGAACTGAGGCTGGCGATCAGTTAAACATTAATGCCGCTAGCCAAGACCCATTTTCACCACGCCCGCATTTTGGTTCTGGCACAGTCACTTGGTATGTGCCGTTTTTATTTCGCACTCCGCCAGATTATGGACTCATAGTGATGGGGCCCGCCAATCAAGATAAGCAGGGGATTGTTCCCTTAGATGCTTTCATTAGAACCGATTGGTTGCCTTTCCCTTTTACAATGAACTGGCGATTTACGCAGGCTAATCATACGGTTAGTTTTAAAGCGGGTGAGCCAATCTGTAGAATAATGCCTTATCCCTTGGCGCTTCTAAACGACATGGAGTTAGAGGTAAGAAACTTGGAAGAAGACCCTGAATTTATGCAGCAGGTGCAAAATTGGGATCAGCAGCGACAGGGCAACTATCAAAAACAGCGCGAAGCAGAGGCTAAATGGGCAAGTGAAGGGCGTAAACCGGAATTAAAAGAGCTGTGGAACTCTAATTACGCAAAAGGACAGAGTAAGGAGCCATTAAAACAGGCTCATCAGAATTTGTTCAAGTGCAACGAGCCCGCGGACAAACGGGGCCAGAAGTAAAAGCCTTGAAGTTACATCAAGGCTTCCATTCTTTATTTAAACATCATACGTGGTGGATGCAGTATCACCGCCGCGACCCGTCCAATTAGTATGGAAGAACTCGCCGCGTGCTTTATCTTTGCGCTCGTAGGTATGCGCACCGAAGTAATCACGCTGAGCCTGCAATAAGTTAGCAGGTAAGTTTTCAGTTCGATAACCATCAAAGTAGTTAAGCGCGGCTGAAATACAAGGCATCGCTACGCCGTTTAATGTTGCTGCGGCCACGACCTTGCGCCATCCAGATTGTGATTCAGCTAACATGTTATTGAAATAATCATCCAGCATGAGGTTATCAAGAGCAGGGTGATTGTCGTATGCTTGTTTAATGTTATCTAAAAATACCGAACGAATAATACATCCTTCGCGCCACATCATTGCAATTGAGCCATAATCTAAATGCCAGTTGTATTCACTTGCAGCCTCTTGAATAAGCGCGAAACCTTGTGCATACGACACGATTTTTGCTGCCAAAAGAGCATGTTTTAAATCTTCAATAAACGCGGCTTTATCGCCAGTGAACGAAGCTTCTGGACCTTTAATAGCCTTAGCTGCAATAACGCGTTGAGGTTTTAAGGCTGATAAGCAGCGAGCGAAAACAGCTTCACCAATAAGGGTGAGCGGTACACCTAAATGAAGTGCAGTAACGCCCGTCCATTTTCCGGTGCCTTTCTGCCCGGCGGTATCGAGGATTTTTTCAACTAGCGGCTCACCGTCTTCCTTGAACGCTAAAATGTCGGCAGTGATATCAATTAAGTAGCTAGATAGCTCAGTATTCTTCCACTCTGCAAATACCGCTTGTATTTCATCAGCGTCCATCCCGAGCAAGTCACGCATAATCATGTAGCCTTCGCAAATGATTTGCATGTCGCCGTATTCAATACCGTTGTGCACCATTTTTACAAAATGTCCTGCGCCAGCTTCACCAACCCAATCACAACAAGGAACGGTCAGCTTACCTTCTTCATCTTTCACTTTAGCCGCTATGGCTTGAAAAATCGGCTTTACATGAGGCCACGCATCAGGGTTTCCGCCAGGCATGATAGATGGGCCTAATAGAGCACCTTCTTCGCCGCCTGATACTCCCGTACCTACGTACAGAATTCCCTTTGCCAAAAGGTCTTTTGTTCTGCGGTTCGAGTCCTCAAATTGACTGTTGCCACCGTCAATTACTATGTCGCCTTTATCTAAATGAGGAAGTAGGAGTGCAATAAAATCATCTACCGGTTGGCCAGACTTCACCATCAACATGATTTTTCTGGGAGAGCTTAATGAAGCCAGCAAGCTTTCAATAGAATCTGCACCGCGAATTGATTTGTCTTTTGCGCGACCCGCTAAAAAATTCTCGACTTTATGATAAGAACGGTTGTAAGCAGTAACGGTGAACCCTTTACTGGCCATATTTAATATTAAGTTTTCACCCATTACGGCCAAACCAACAACGGCGATATCAGACAGTGCTTTCATAAAGTTCCTTGTGATGCGCGCAGTATTGTTGTTCAAAACAATATCTCGCATGCGTTTTCAGACGGTTTTAATATAGCGGTATATTGTAGGTAGCCTACAGACTATGACAACTACTTATTCCAATCCATGCTTATTTTATTTGGTATTGTAAAATAAGATAAGTAAAATTTGTAACTCTATGGCTTGGCGAAGCGACGCAATTAGGCTATACCGAGCCACCTAGCGAAAATTGTCTCATTTTCAATTGTGCAGAAGCAGGTATCGAGCTGTGGTGCTTGAGCAAGCAATTCAAGCTCTAACAACTGGTTATCGCGCATAACATGCAGTGTTAAGCTACTTCCAATTTCTGTTGCCGCTAAATGCCGAGATAGTGCAGTAAGCCCCGCTTTATATCGATTGACCGCGACGATATGGTCGTTCAATTGCAGGCCTGCTTGAGAGGCACTGCTTGAGGCAAGTACCTGAGTAACTTTTAAGCCAAAGCTTTCTTCGCTGAAGCTTGCGCCAATATCACGCGTAAGGGGCGTTTTAGCAGGCTTGCCACCTTTATCAACAAGAGACTCTCTCGGGCGCATATTGAGCTGTAACCCAATGCTTTGCAACAAAGAGGAGAGTGGTAAATCCATCGTAGAGGAGGTCGCAACATGCAGGAAGCTTCTGACATCAATACCCAGAGATTGCTCGCAAATATCGCCGATAACATCATCAGGTGTGCCTGACTCATCTTTACCAAAGCGCTGCCAAAGTTCGCGCATGACATCGTCTAATGAAAAGCGATTTTGGCTTTGCTGTCGAATGGTAATGTCTAGTGCCAGCGCAACTATCGAACCTTTAAGATAATAGCTAACAATATGATTCACCGAACTTGCATCTTGCTTATAAAAGCGTGTCCATGCATCAAAACTCGATTCACTGATGCTTTGCAAGTGACGCCCAGGGTTACGCATTAACCGCGTTATGCTCTGGCCTAAAATTTGGCAATATTCCAAAGGGCTAATCACGCCAGAACGAGCCAAGGTCAAATCATCGTACAGTGAAGTAAAGCCTTCATAAATCCATAGCTGCGGCGTGTAACACTCTTGGCTCAAATCAGGTTTCAACATCACTTGCGGGCGAATACGTTTCACATGCCAAGTGTGAAAAAGTTCATGTGAACACAAGCTTAAGAATTGCTGGTAATTTTCTGACTTTTCCTGTGTTTCACCGACCATTGGCAGGTCAAATCGTGAATATTGCAATACGGTTGACGCCTTATGCTCAAGGCCTCCAAACCCATTGTCGCACAGTAGCGTCATAAACCAGTATTCTTTAACAGGACACTCGCCAAAAAGCTTTATATGATGTTGGCATATAGGCTTAAGATCTTCACAAATTCTCGCCAAGTCCATCGTTTGCTGGCCGGTGAATATGACATGAAACGTCACGCCATCCACTTCAAAACTTTGCTTAGTTAATTCTCCCATAAGCACAGGATGATCAATCAATATGTCATAGCTGTCACTCACATACACAGGATAATCATGGTTGAAATGGGGCGGGGCCTTAACGGCTTTTGGCATGGCCGTTTCAACATGCCAAGAATGTGTATCATCAGTATGAACCAGCTGCAGGTAATGAGGTAAATCGTCATAATCCTGTATGTTGAGCAAAGTGCTTGTGCCATTAAAAAACGCGTATTCATGATTAATAAAAGCACTTCTCACCGACAGGTCAAACGCAAACACGCGATAGCTTAGTGCCAGTGAGCGTATTGTTTCACCGTTTGTATGCGTAAGCTCCCAAGTTTGCTTATCGGTTTTTGTAAGCGAATGAGCATTATCTAAACTGTTAATTTGAATAATATTTCGAGCAAAGTCTCTAATCATATAGCTCCCGGGGATCCACGCAGGTAGGCTAAGGGTGAGAGACTGACTAGAAGAGCTTGGCGGAAGTTCAGCTTGCAAGCTGACTTCAAATAGATGTTCACTAAGATTAACAGCAGAAACTTGATAGCTAATATATGGTTGATTCATTTGTACGCATGTTTGAAAAATTTTGCCTATACTATCAAGGCACTTAAACAAAACCTAGAGCAAGGCAGAATGAGAGCGCTTTGAACTTGTTGAAATGCTTAAGTCGATGTAAACTTTACTTTAACAAATCATCTACAACCTAATTACAAGAGTGATATATGCGCGAGATAGAACGCTTAATTAGCACCTATGGCGAAAGTCATCAAAACAAAACAAATATTTTGATTCATGCCATTGCCGTTCCAAGTATTTTCTTCGTTACCATTGGTTTGATTTGGACAATTCCAGTGCCTGAGTTTTTGGCACAAATGCAAGTTACATGGGCGCATGTGTTGGCCATTCCTACATTGTATTATTACTTTAAACTCTCAGGCCCTATTGGTGCAGCGATGACCCTGCTAACTATTCTATCTTTTGGCGGGATCAAGCTTTTGGTAATGATGGATATTAGCGTATGGCAGTTTTGCCTAGCCTTATTTGTTGTAATGTGGGTTTTGCAATTTGTTGGACACAAAATAGAGGGCAAAAAACCTTCGTTTTTTGAAGACCTGCGCTTTCTGCTCGTTGGTCCCGCTTGGTGGTGGGTGCATTGGTTAAAACGTATGAATATCCAATATTAATATTGCGTAAGCTGCAAACATTATAATTTTGCAGCTTGATATTGGCCTCCTTGAATTAGCCAAGTAAGGTAATCTTGTCGAGCATACTCATAGAGTAGTGATTTAAAGGCTTTCTGTCTTCTCTACTATTTTCTAAGGGTACCGACTCTGGATAGCGATGGCGAATTCCTGCCATTCGGCCACGTTCGTCGTTCATTATCATTTCAACCGCAAAAGTACCGAGTTTAGAGGCGAGGACTCTATCTTGCCAAACCGGCGAACCACCACGCTGAACATGCCCTAAAGTTAATATGCGTGTTTCCAAGCCGGTTTCTTTTTGTATTGATTGGCACAAAATATTTAATCCGCCGGGCCATAAGTTTTCTGTGACTACAATAATATGGCTGCTATTGGCGTGATTCTTACGACGCTTATCTAACTTATCTAAAATGCGAACCAGTTCATCACCCGCAGATTCAAAGGTTTCAGGCAGTATTACGTGATCTGCTCCACCTGCGATGGCAGAATTCAGCGCGATAAATCCAGCATGACGCCCCATTACATCAACTATGAAAATCCGCTCGAAGGCATCAGCGGTATCCCTTACTTTATCGATACTTTCCACTGCAGTTTGTATCGCAGTGTGATAACCAATGGTGTAGTCAGTGCCAGCAATATCATTATCAATGGTACCTGGAACACCAACGACTGGCTTGTCCCATACTTGCTGCAGCATCTCAGCGCCCTTAAACGAGCCGTCTCCACCAATCACCACAAGGCCATCTACGCCCGCTTCATCCAAATGTTTGGCTGCTTTTACTCGGTACTCATCCTTTTTAAACTTTTCACAACGCGCGCTGTAAAGTACCGTTCCGCCGCGCTGGATGAGGTTTCGAATGTCTCTATGAGCAAACTCAACAAAGTCTTGTTTTATTAAACCATTGTAACCATGCTGATATCCGATGACATCTATACCTTCGTTGCGAGCCGCTAAATACGTGGCTCGTATGCATGCGTTCATGCCAGGAGCGTCTCCGCCAGATGTCAGTACTGCAATTTTCTTTACGCTCATTGGAAACCTTTTTTATCCATGTGGTCGTATGTAGCATATCAAATTCTAATTGAAGGAAAACAACTGGATGAAAAAAATAATCGTTTTACTTACGGTATTTTTAATAACAGGTTGTTCGACTAAATTTGCCTACAAAAACCTTGATTGGCTGATACATTGGTACGTAGACGATTACGTTGAGTTAAACGATGCACAAGAGCAGAAATTTGATCAATATATTGCTCAGTGGCAACAGTGGCATATTGAGTCGGAGTTACCGAAATATCAGGCGCATTTAGAAGAGCTAGCCCAAGATATCCGAACGCAGAATATAAGCATCGCACGCATGGACTATCATCAAGAAAAGGCCCGCCAACATTGGTATCGCTTTCGCGAGCATATAGCACCGGGTGTAGTTGAAATGGCAAAGACGCTAGACGAAGAGCAAATTACCTACTTTTTTGCCGCGCTTGAAAAAGAAAATGTAGAAGACGAAGAACGCGATGCCAAACGCGCAAAACGCAGTGATGAAGAGCGCAAGGAACGCTGGATAGAACGAAACGAAGACAACATAGAAAATTGGCTTGGTAAACTTAACGCTGAACAAAAAAGTTTGATTGAAAATACCTACGGCAACTTTCAGTCAACGTCGCAATATTGGGTGACCTACAAACGCGATTATCAACGAGCGATGCGCGCAGTATTTGCCTCTCCCGACCGAGGTGAAGCGTTTACACAAGCCATGATTGAGCTAATTAACAACCCAGAAAGCTATCGCAGTCAAGAAATGCTAGACGCCAGCGCACACAATGAGCGAGAGACTAAACTCTATTTGTTTACCATGTTTGGCTTGAGTAGCGAAAAACAAAGAGAGCATTTGGTAGATGAAATCAACAAGCTTAGAGATGATGTGGTGGAGTTGGCTGACCAAGGTTGAGTAGGTAGATTGAAATTGTAGTGGGCATAGCACAAAAGGCAATGTGCTGCCTCATAAGTATTTTAGTCTATACCCTTCGTTCAACATCATTTTATATAAGGAAACTTTTTTCTAGGCAGGGGATAAGGACCTCACCCACATTCCCAGGTAAATAAGATACCTCTGGCGGTGCTGCTTCGGTGTTAACACGTCTTGTGATCCAATTGTGATTAGCAAGAATTTTTAAGGTTTGAGAAAGGGCTCGATCGGTAACTGGATTGAGCTCTGATCGCAATTGACCAAATCGTGGCGCTGCATCTGTTAATCGCATCACGGGTAGCGACCAGCTTCGCGAAGCAATAGCCCAGCTCTCTGGTGCTAGAATATCGTCTAACTCCATCGCCCAAGCGGCAACAATTTCACCTTGTTTGGTTAGCTCGAATGCAGGCCGAAGTGGGTGTCCGTGTCCTTTGGTTCTTCTAACGTAGCCAAGCTCTATCAAGTAATCAAGAGACGCGCTGATTGCGGTACGGCCAGTAGAAAGCTTGTGGGCCATAGGAGAGATACGTGCGCTTAACCCTCGTCCAAGGTAAGACAAAATACGCAAGGCCCAAGCTTTAGAACAGAGCTGAACAAAATCGTTGTTGACCATTTTATATATTTACTATAA
>CAYQMI010000050.1:19035-25962 GCA_964418575.1 uncultured Glaciecola sp. | reverse complement strand
TAAGCATGTAAAACAAGCGTTTGCACCATTCCTTAAACAGGATTCAGGTTAAATAGCCAAAAGGACAATCTCAGATGAAAATTTACGACACAAAAACCGCCCCCACCCCTAGACGAGTGCGTATATTTTTAGCCGAGAAAGGCATTGAA
Organism: uncultured Glaciecola sp.; assembly: GCA_964418575.1. Lineage (GTDB taxonomy): Bacteria > Pseudomonadota > Gammaproteobacteria > Enterobacterales > Alteromonadaceae > Glaciecola. The sequence goes on along the minus strand of CAYQMI010000050.1, from coordinate 25,813 downwards.
ATGGACTATGTGCAGGTGGATATTCAAAAGGGTGAGAATCTTTCCACACAAATGCGCACGAAAAATCCTATCGGTAAAGTACCCATATTAGAGCTAGACGACGGAACCTGTATTAGTGAAAGCGATGCCATTTGCGCCTATTTTGAAGCCTTGCAACCAGAGCCATATTTATTCGGTGAAACTGCCCTAGAAAAAGGTCAAGTTATGATGTGGCAGCGCCAGGTTGAGTTTTGTTTATTTATGCAAATAGGCATGTGCTTTCAGCACAGCACTGGCTACTTTAAAGACCGTATGACACCTGTCCCTGAGTTTGGCAAAGAAGCGGGTATAAATGCGATGAAGTTTTTGAGTGTGTTAGAGAATCGCCTAGCTCAAAGTGAATTCATTGCAGGTAATGCATTTTCAATAGCTGATATCACCACCCTATGCGCCATAGATTTCGCTCGAGTAGTAAAGATCAAACTTGAAGATAAGCACACAAACCTCAAGCGTTGGTATGAAAAAGTCAACAGCCGTCCGTCGGCAAAGGCATAGGTCATTCACAAAGACCACCCGTCATTCCTGCGAAGGCAGGAACCTCATAATCAAACAACGAAGCTTATATGTCGCTGATTTTTTAAACACCGACTGCAGATTTAGGAGGCTCGCACCTGCGTGGGAATGACGGGTTTTTATTAAGCCAGCAGAAACTTGTTACCAACCTTGAATAGACTCAACTTTAGCAATTACATCCTGACCGCAAAGAAGATAGTAGTGTTCATACTGAGCAGCGGTAGCACAGGCATGATTGGGAAGAATTCTGATAAAATCGCCAATACCGTATTGCGATGTATCGAATGCGTCTTGCTGGTCTCGCATGCCAATAATCCCATGCTCTTGATTTGCGCTAACTAATAATTGATTGCGTTGTACTTGACCGTCAATATCGCAAATGACGCCGTAGGCTTGGTCTATTTTATGGTTAGATGTGCCTTTATCGCGAGACATTGCCATCCAGCCTGCATCCGCTAGCACCCAGTTTTTCTCTTTTTGGAATCCAATCACACTGCTCAAAACACTGATCGCTATATCGTCTATATTGCAAACGCCCAAGCCCGCCATTACTAAATCAAAAAGCACATAAACACCAGCCCGAACCTCAGTAATACCCTCTAAATGGTCTACTGCAAAGGCGGTAGGGGTAGAACCAATTGACACGACATTGCATGTTATACCGTGATCACGAATGCGCTTTGCCGCCAAAAGCGACAAATCCCGTTCTTGCTTTGCGATAGCAAGTTGCGAGGCCAAATCAAAGCAATCGTATGAGCCGCCTGCGTGCGTCATTACGCCTTGTAAACTAAGGTATTTAGCCTTGTTGATTGCTCTGGCAATATCCAACAAGCTTTCGCTTTTAGGCTTCACACCTGCTCGATGGCTATCCACGTCAAGCTCAATTAGAATCTTAAACGGGCACTGCATTGTCTTTGCATATTCTGCTAATAGTGCAACGGTGTCTTCATTATCTAAAATTACTTTAATATCGCATCCACGCTTCATTAGGTCATGAATTTGAGAAAATTTGTTGGGCACAATCCCTACCGCATATAAGATATCTTCGTAACCTGCGCTAAAAAAGTGCTCAGCCTCTTTAATTGTTGAAACAGTGATTCCTTGTGTGTTTCCGGCGTCTTTTATCATATCTGCAATCAATACCGACTTATGGGTTTTGACGTGTGGCCTAAGTTTGCAGCCTAATTGCTTAATACGTGCAGATAAACGGGCAACATTTTGAGCCATTTTGTCGCTGTCTATCAACAAGCTTGGGGTGGGTAAATCGGTAATATTCATCTGAAGCTCTCGTGAGTAGTTCGGTTGCGTCCGGCCTCCTTCGACTCGTAAAGGAGTTGGTCGACTTTATTCAGAATTTGTTCTGCCTCAATATCAAATGCGCCATTCACGGTTAATACACCTAAGCTAATGGTAACGAAATCACGCACCTGAGAGTGTTCGTGTAGGATGTTTAAGTCAGCGACACTTGCACGCATTTTTTCACAGATTGCTTTAGCTTGCTCTTCGTCGGTATTCGGCAGTATGCAAACAAACTCTTCTCCACCAAAACGCGCTAAAAAGTCACTACCTCGCCCAAGCTCTACTGATAGTGCCTGAGCTACCTTTTGTAGGCACTTATCGCCTTGAACATGGCCATAAGAATCGTTGTATGCTTTAAAATAATCAACATCAATCATCACAATCGACAAGTCAGTTTTAGCGCGCTTGGTTTTACTCCACTCAAACAAAAATGTTTCATCAAATCGTCGGCGATTGGCCAATCCTGTAAGGCTATCTTGTTGCGAAATACCGGTTAGCCATTTATTGGTATCTTCCTCCACCTTAATACGTTGCATCATTAGGTTAATTTCGTGACTTAGCGTAGAGAGTTCATCATTACCAGGCAGCGATATGATTTCTTCACTGTGAGTGTTTTTTTCTTTAATTTGGATGAGTAGATTGGAAAAACGATCGAGCAATAGTTTTTTGGTAATAAATCGAATTAAGACAAAACTTATCAGCACAATTAATATAGCGCTGAGCGTTAAAAATATGAGTAAATAAGACTTGGTATTTTCGACAAGTTGATTGTCAAAATCAATTCTTAAAAATGCTTTAAAGCCCACTTGGCGATATGACTGCATATTAACATGCTCGAGAATGAAGTCATTGTTGTCACTTTGTCGGTATGAGCCGTTAAAGAGTTGTCTAGCGGTATCCTCATCAATCCGCGTCCCTGGGTTGAACAATGACCATTGGTCTACTTCACTTATTATAAATAGGTCTATGCTGGAGATGCTTTGGTATTTCGCAACAAGCTTATCGACATACTCACCAAACAAATAATCACCCATTTGGTTGTTGTTTTCTTTCTCAAGCCGCTCTTGTAAATCAATATCACCATTAACAATAATGTTGCTATCACTGGCGCTGTAGTAAGCATATTTTTTTAAGTTGCCGGTAACAGTAGACAAAGACACACGATGTGTAAAAAACTGATTCTGATTTAAGGTGCGCCTTACATTTCGGCTATAGTCTTCGCCATACATATTAATGTCTAAACCAATCTCTGATTCAAAAGTACTGGAAAATACGACTAAATCCTCGTTGATTAAGTGTAAGTCAGAAAGACGATATTTGTCGCGCAGTGTGTTGAGTTCAGAAAGCGTGAGGTCGCTGCCATTTTCTAAGAGTTCTGATATTTCTGATGCCAACTCTGGCATCGACTCTCTAAGCTCTGTTTCCCATTTTTCTTCTGTTAAAAGCAGCAGCCTGTCGAATACCTGAATATCTTGTTTGATGCTTGAAGTGAGCGCTTGCTTTTGCGCAAAATCTTGTGAAGCTAAAAAATTGTCGAGTATCCAAACGCTTACTGCATAGCTTAGGAGAGCTGCTAACAGGCCAGTTAATGCGATAAAGGAATTGAGTTTTTGCCTAAGCAACATACATAACAGCTAGCACGACTAGGGATAGGTTCAAGATACCCCAAGTTAAAACACTAAGCAAAGCGATATCTGCTCTTTTATTCGATGCTTTTGCGCATCATACTTAGCTGCATATTTTTACTCTGTACTTTCGCTTGGTGGGCTTAAGTAAACGCGCAGTGTTGTTGCGCCCGAGGCTTTGTTTAATTATCGAATTAATTGCTTTAAGTTAGCTAAATCGTCAGCTTCATCAGCGGGTTTGTCCCATCGAATACGATGAATGCGCGGAAAGCGCAAGGCTAAACCAGATTTGTGTCGTTTTGATTCATGTACCGAATCAAAGGCAACTTCGAATACTAGCGCTTTGTTAACCTCTTTTACCGGACCAAAGCGGCCAATCGTGTTTTTACGAACCCAGTTGTCGAGCAGCTTCAGTTCAGCGTCAGTAAAGCCGCTGTAGGCTTTGCCAACGGGCAGCAATACATTGTCTTGCCAGCAACCAAAAGTATAGTCAGAATAAAACGAGGAACGCTTGCCATGGCCGCGCTGGGCATACATCATTACTGCGTCTATCAGCATTGGGTCGCGTTTCCACTTGTACCATTTGCCTTTTGGCCTCCCTGACACATATGTGCTGTCTTTGTGTTTCAGCATCAATCCTTCAATATATCCTTGCTCTAGCTCGCTGGCTTGAGATCTGAGGGCAAGTAATTCTTCTGAGTTATTAAATTGTAGAGGCGCCGACAAATGAATACTTGCATAGGGCTGGGTAGCAAACCATATGCGCAGTCCTTCATAGCGTTGAGATAAACTAAGATCTCGCAAATCACGCCCCGATAATGACAAAACGTCGTAAAAAATAATACCGGCCGGAAACTCCTTGATAAGCTTTTTGCTCGGCTTTTTCTTATTCAAACGCTGCTGAAGTTGATTAAACGAGCCAATATGCCACTGAGCGTTGTTGTTATCGTCTATTTTTGCATCTAGCACGCCGTTAATACTTTGTGCAGGAACAGATTTCGTCAGCGCAACGAGTTCGCCGTCAAATACGCCATGAATATGTTCAAGTTCAAGCTCTGCTAGCAGCTCAGGAAACGAAGCGCTAATATCATCACCAGTGCGGCTGAAAATAGCTTTGCCGGCTTTACTGACGACAAGCTGCACCCTGATGCCATCAAACTTCCATTCCGCTTGCCACTTATTCGGAGTGATTTCAGATAGATCTTCTTCATCAAACGGATAAGACAACATAACTGGCTGGAAGGTGACACTGTCGCTTACATCAGGCAGCACTGCCTTGCCTTCAAGCCAGTGTAATAAGCTTTTATAGGGCGGTGTTAGACCGTGCCAAAGGCGTTCGATATCTTCAACAGTGATGTCCTCGACATCATCAGCACCTTGATTAAACTGCTGCCCGTATTCAGCCAGCACCTTTTTTAAGAAACGAACTGATACACCAATTCTTAAACCTCGAGTGCCAAGTTTAAGTAAAGCCCAACGCTGAGGCGCGCTCATGCTGTTTAACAAGGCAATTAAATACTCGCGATTTTCGTCACGGCTTCCTTGAGCAAAGTTTTCAACTATTTCACTTAAACTTGGTAAGTTTTCTAAGGCCGGAGGGTCTCCCTCAATAGGATGCCAGAGATGCGATACCGTTTCGCTCATTTCTCCTACGTAGTCGTAGCTTAAATCAAATAAGAGTGGGTCTACTCGCTCAATAATTAGATTTTTAATCAGGGAGCGTTTGAAAAATTCGAAATTTAGGGTGCCGGCGATCGCGGCTATGGCCCAGCCTCGGCATGGGTCAGGTGTGGCAGCTAAATACTCTTTTATAAGTGCCGCTTTTGCCAAGTTGCTGGAGGTAAAATAGAGCTTATCAACCAGTTGTGCAAAGGCTTCCATAACTAGGACTCGTCCTCGTCATAACCAATAAGTGACAAGGCTTTGGCCTTATATCCCATTTGCTGCGCTTGATGCACCAGGGCTTGCTCGCGTCCGTGAGTGACCCAGACTTCTTTGGGGTTAACTTGCTCAATTGTTTGTATTAATTCCGGCCAGTCGCAGTGGTCGCTTATAATAAGCGGTAGCTCGGCTTTGCGCTGCTTTGAGCGGGCGCGAATTTGCATCCAGCCTGAGGCCATCACCGTCATCACATTTGGTAGCTTGCGCGACCAGCGGTCGTTGAGCGCCGAGGGAGGGGCAAGTACAATTTTGCTCTTTAAACTTTTTAAATCCTCAAGTTCGCTTACCGCTTCCCACTTGCCTAGTTCAACGCCTTGGCTTTGATAAAACTCACACAACTTAATCAGTGCGCCGTGCAAATAAATCGTATCATGATAGCCAATGGCGCGCAGTGAGAGCATTAAACGTTGGCACTTACCCAGTGCATATACGCCAACAAGGTGACAACGCTCCTCAAATAATGCCATCGAATCTAAGAGCTTTTGCATTTCGCGGTTAATCGGTGGATGTTTAAACACCGGTAAACCAAAAGTGGCTTCGGTCACAAATACGTCACAAGGAACTACTTCAAAGGGTATGCAAGTTGGGTCGTGATGACGTTTATAATCACCCGATAATACAAGACGGTGCTCAGCATAGTCGATAATAGCTTGCGCAGAGCCTAGTATATGCCCGGCTGGAGCAAAGCTTAGCTGGCCTTTTTTAATACTTGTTTGCTCGCCATATTCGAGCGGATGGCGGGTTTCACAGAAATCATCGCCATAACGAATACGCATAATTTCTAGCGTTTGCGGTGTGGCAAATACTTCTTTGTGTCCAGGCCTTGCGTGATCGGCATGGCCATGTGTAATGATTGCGCGTTCAACTGGCTCCATGGGGTCTATGTAGGCGTCGAGCGCACTGCAATATAAGCCGTTGCTGTCAGTCTTTATCCAATTTTCGGGATGTGAATGAGTCATTAAGCTCCAATTGGTATGCCATCGTGCTGATTATGTTTCAAGGTTTAAATACGCAACAACTCTCTGCAAAGTTTTATCGAGTCTGTCTAAACTTATGCTCGCAAAACCATGTATTGATGTAGTGTAGTTAGAGGCAATAGCTCCCGCTATTGGTAAACAAGGGATTTTAACATCACGGATTTATCAAAAAAACGCGCTCGCATCCCCGATATTTTCAAGCAGTGGTTTGAGCAAAAATCTTGGCAAATACGCCCTTATCAAAAACAAATGATAAGCGCTTTTACGCGCCAGCAATCAAGCCTTTTAATAGCACCAACGGGTGCAGGAAAAACGCTGTCTGGCTTTTTGCCTAGCCTGATTGATTTGCAGCAAAAGCTCGCCGCATTGCAAGAGCCAACAAAA
>CAYQMI010000050.1:15998-18935 GCA_964418575.1 uncultured Glaciecola sp. | reverse complement strand
ATGCTCTCATACGCCGATGCTCCGTCTATTTTTGCCAAGTTAAAATGCGTGATCATTGACGAGGTGCACAGCTTTGCTCATACAAAGCGCGGTGACTTTACCTCCCTAGCGCTGGCGCGCCTTGAGTACTTGTGCCCGGGCTTTATCCGCTTTGGACTGTCGGCTACCGTTGCTTACCCTGATGTGCTGTCATCTTGGCTTGGTACCCATGCAGAACCGGTAGCGATTGTAGAGGCAAAAAGCCGCGTAAAACCAAGAGTGAAAATGCTCAATACCAAAGCGAGGATGCCTTTTGGTGGATACATGGCCAAATATGCAGTCGCAGATGTGTACAAAGCCATTTGTAAAGCCCGCACGACCATCGTGTTTGTGAATACCCGCGCTACTGCCGAGCTTATTTTCCAGTCCCTTTGGGAGCACAATGATTTGGTGCTACCGATTGCGATTTATCATGGCTCTTTGAGTAAAGATCAGCGCCAAAAAACCGAAAGCATGATGGCACAAGGAAAGCTTAAAGCGATTGTTGCAACCTCCGCTCTCGAGCTTGGGATTGACTGGGGGGATGTGGATTTAGTGATTCAAATGGGTGCGCCTAAAGGCGTAAGTCGATTACTGCAGCGCATTGGTCGCTCAAATCACCGTTTAGATGAACCTTCCGAAGCCCTATTAGTGCCGGGAAACCGCTTTGAAGCCCTCGAATGTTTGGCCGCTATGAATGCCATAAAAAAGGGCGAGCTCGATGGTGATGCGCCGCTTTCTGGCGCGCTTGATATCCTGCCCCAGTTTATTATTAACTGCTTATGTAGTGAGGCCGCTGGCATCGACGAGATTTATGCACAGGTAACAGATTCACCTCCCTACAGCGGCCTTGATAAAACTACCTTTACCCAACTTTGGCAGTTTACTGAAAATGGCGGCTACGCCTTGCAGGCTTACGAACGCTACAACCGTTTGCTAGAGCAAAGCCCGGGCAAATTTGTGCCCGCATCAAAGCGGGTGATCATGCGTCACAGGCAAAACATAGGTACCATTGTTGAGGCGGGGCGTTTGAAAGTAAAACGCTTGCGCAGATCCCATCAGGGTAAAATAATTGGCGAAGTAGAAGAGTATTTTGCCCAGCAGTTAGTCAAAGGCGATACTTTTTATTTTGCTGGTGAAGTGCTGCGTTTTGAAGGTATTCGCGACATGATGGTAGAGGCGAAACCCGGCAAAGCCAAAGAGCCAAAAATTCCAAGCTATGTAGGAGGGCAAATGCCCTTGTCGACCTACTTAGCGGACGCTGTGCGTTTATTGTTAAATCAGCCTGAGGATTGGCGAAAACTGCCCTCACAGGTACGCGACTGGCTCGACTTACAAAAGGAATTCTCGCAAATACCCCAGCAGCATAAAGTACTTATTGAGCAGTTTGCTTTTCGTAAAAGTGAATTCGTATTGTTTTATACCTTTGAGGGGCGCAAGGCGAATCAAACCTTGGGCATGCTAATTACCCGGCGGATGGAAAAGCTAGGCCTGCAGCCTTTGAGTTTTTCTATAACTGACTATGGTTTGTCGATATCTTCTTTAAAAAAGCTAGAGCAAAGCCATATTCCAAAGCTTTTTAACCCCGATATTTTAGGTGACGAACTAGAAGACTGGATGCTTGAAGCCGCCATGTTAAAGCGCTCGTTTAGACGAGTTGCTGTGGTAAGCGGCTTAATTGAGCAGCAATACCACAGTAATAAGAAATCGATGCGCCAAGTCACCTTTTCAAGCGACCTGATTTACGATACCTTGCGTGAATATGATAAGGACCATGTGCTATTGCGCGTTACCCGTGAAGATGCCGAGCGCGAACTACTCGACTTAAAACGCACGGCCGATTTATTGATAAGGTTTGATGGAAACTACGACTTTGTGCCGCTTCAAAAACCCTCACCCATGGCCATACCCATCGTCTTAGATGTGCGCTCAGAGCAAGTGACTGGCGCCGGTATGCAGGCGCTACTTGAACAAGCCAACTTGTACCAAGAGGCCGAAAATATGATGGACGACATTCGTCAACTCTTAAGTGGAGACTAGCTGTGATAGATGCCGACGTATTGCACTCGCTGGTGCTTAACAACTTTGCAATTCCGCTTCGCTTTTGCAACAGCCGCATAATTGTTGATGGCAGGGGAATTTTGTTTTGGCCTGCGCACGACCTTATCATATTCTCAGATTTACACTTTGAAAAAGGCAGCTTTTTAACCCAATTTGCCAATCCATTACCGCGTTTTGACACCAAAGAAACCATTCGCCGCATGCAGGCAATTATCGACGAATATGCCCCCAGTCATGTGGTGTGCTTAGGCGATAGTTTTCATGATATAAACGCTGATAAGCGCATTCAGATTGAAGATGTTAATGCCATAAACGAGATGATTGCTAAAGTCGGGCAGTGGTCGTGGGTTTTGGGCAATCACGACCCAGCCATACCAAAAGCCTTAGATGGGCAAAGCGTAGCGCACTTGCTCATTGATTCGATATTGCTGGTACATGAGCCTGAAGAATTATCGAGCCACGCCCCATGCAAAGGGCAAATTGTTGGCCATTATCATCCCAAATCGAGCTATAAAATTAATCAAAGACGCATTACGGGTAAGTCGTTTTTAAAAGGCGAAGATTTAATGATTATGCCGGCCTTTGGAAAATATACCGGTGGCCTTTCGCATGCAAGCGACGCCATTAAAGCCTTGTTTGACAGCAAAAGCCCAGAGGTATTACTGAGCTATAATAAAAAGCTGTTTATGTTGTAGTTGGTTTAAAGAGTCTATCTCTGCGTGGCTAATCCTTAAGCTCAGCACCCACCTTCACTGATACATAATATTGAGCACTAAACCACCACAGCTAGCCAAATAAAGCAGATACCCGAGAGAACTAGCATAACATAGTCAGCAAGTTGGCTATTATTGCTTTGGC
>CAYQMI010000050.1:0-15898 GCA_964418575.1 uncultured Glaciecola sp. | reverse complement strand
ACATCGCCAAAGGTCGAATTTTGCGTACGAATCCTAACTCCCCCAGCGCTTATTCAAACCATCGTAGGCATCTATGCGCCGGTCTCTGAAATAGGGCCAAATGCGTTTAATATCTTCGGTGCGGGTAAGGTCTATTTCAACCGCTAGCGTTGCCTCTTCAGAGTCGCTTGCCATGGCCAGAATTTCTCCTTGCGGTCCGGCTATAAAGCTGTGGCCCCAAAACTCTATGCCAATGTTTGCATCATCGGGAGAGGCTTCAAAGCCAACGCGGTTTGCCGCTATAACAGGCAGTGAGTTAGCAACGGCATGTGCGCGCTGAATGGTTTCCCAAGCGCCTTGTTGGCGGCCTTGTTCTTCTTTTGTGTCGTTTCGATCCCAACCAATGGCAGTAGGGTAAAACAGAATTTCGGCGCCTTGCATTGCCATTAGGCGAGCAGCTTCTGGGTACCACTGGTCCCAGCATACCAACACTCCTAGTTTTCCTACGCTCGTTTGAATGGGCTCAAAGCCCATATCGCCGGGTGTGAAATAAAACTTCTCGTAAAAACCTGGGTCGTCGGGAATGTGCATTTTGCGGTACATACCGGCAATGGCGTCGCTGCGATCAAATACCACGGCGGTATTGTGATACAAGCCCGCGGCGCGTTTTTCGAATAAAGAGGTCACTAGCACTACATTGCATTCTTTTGCCAGCGCGCCAAAAAATGCGGTGGCCTCTCCTGGAATGGTCTCGGCTAAGTCAAAAGCATTTACGTCTTCATTTTGGCAAAAATATAAAGTGGAATGTAGCTCTTGTAGCAAAATGCATTCACAGCCATCGGCTGCTAGCTCACGCACTTTATTGGCTGATTTCTGCCAATTTTCCAGTTTGTTATTATTTGCTACCGACTGTTGAACTAAACCGAGCTTTAGCTTTCTTTGTGGGGCATTAGATTTCATAAACGGCAACTCCTTGCTTAGCTAATTGAAGGATCTCTGGCTTGAGGGTATCAAGCGGTATTTGCATAGTAATGCAGTGCAAGGACCCATATTGCTGAATAATTGTAGAGCAATCGATGGGCACTATTTTATGATTTGGGAAGGCGCTTTGCAGCACTTCTAAGGCAAGCTCGTCTTCTTCTTGTTGGTAAATAGGGGCTAATACGCTTTGATTACAAATCAAAAAGTTGGCGTACGAGGCCGGTAGTCGGTCACCTTCCTCATTTATCATATTTGGCAGTGGCAATTCATATATAGGGTAATCAAAAAACGCTGTTTTAAGCTCTTCTTTTAATGCATTAAGCCCCTCAAAATGCGGGTCTCCCGGCCGGTTAAAAGCGCTCTGCATTACTATGCTTCGAAGCGGCGTAAAGCGCGCTAGTGTATCTATGTGTCCGTCGGTGTCGTCACCTATTAAGTGGCCGTTTTTAAACACGTAGGTTTGTTGCGCGCCCAAAAATTCCTCAAACACCTTCGAATACTGCGCCAGACTCATATCACCATTACGTTTTGGGTTAAGCAAGCAAGACGAGGTGCTCATCAATATTTGGTTTTGGTCGATTTCAATCGCACCACCCTCTAACACCACAGGGCATGATACGAGTGGTAGTTTGCATATCTTGCTCAAGCTTTCATTAACTAAGTTGTCTTGCGTAGCGTTAAATTTTTGACCCCAGCCATTGAATAAAAACTCAACAGGCTGATTGCCCTCACTGGTTTCGCAGGTTACAAAAATATAGTCGCGGGTCCATGTATCGTTATATTCGATGGGTATAATCAATACATTTGCATGCAGATTTACCATCGATTTTACTAACCCTAGCTCAGCCCTAGAGCATAACAATATTACGCAAACACCTGCATCGTTAAGTGCGGAAATTATGTGTAAGTAAGTTAAGCGGGCTTGGTCTATCCAAGGCAACCAATCGCTTTTTTGATGAGGCCAAGCAAGCACAACGGCCTCCTGCTCAGCCCATTCAGGTAGCAATGTGAGTGAGGCAGGCAAAACTGATTCAGGCATTATATTTCCCAGTGAACACTAACAAAGGCACGTCGTGGTTGACCAACAAAATATCGGTATGAACCAAAAGCAAAATCTGCGCGCTCGGCATAGTCGGTATCTGTTAAATTGAAAACATTAATTTTAGCAGAAAGTGAATCGCTAATAATATAGTTTAGGCTTAAATCCAGCAAAGAATGACCTTCGTACTCGGCGGTGTTTTCTGGGTCAAGATAGTATTTAGACAAATGCTGCCACGACAATTCTGCTTCAAAATTTTCATGAGGCTGCCACAGGGCTTGCGCAGCGAAGATCCTATTCGGTGAGGTGTCCACTCGATTGCCTTCAATATTCACATTGGAAATAGCTAAATTGCTGTCGTAGGTATGTTTTTGCCATGTTAAGTTACTCGACAGGCGCAGCTCTTCACTGGCTTGGAAAGCGTATTCCAGTTCAAAACCTTGATGCGAGGTTTTGCCCCCGGCCACGTTCTGGCGCTGGGTATCGCGTATGATCACATTGTCTTTCTCCATATCGTATAGCGCAATATGAAGCTGATGGTTTTCAGCACTAAAACGGGTGCCTATTTCAAAGGCATCCATACTGACTTCGTCAAGGTCGCTGGTGACTTGGTTGTTTTGTAGGCGAAATAGCTCAGTCGCTTCTGGCGCTCTAAATCCTTGCGAATACTTTATATAAGCTAACCAATTTTCGTTGAGCGAGTAGTCAAGCGACGCTGACGGTGAAAATGACGTAAATGACAGCGTTTGGCTCGGTGGTCGTGAAAATCTGCAAACGCTCACACTTGGCGCACAAGCGCTACCGTCACTTAACAAATTGTCATAGTCATATTCGCTGCGCTCTAGGCGCCCACCTAAAACGAAAGACCAGTTTTCCCATCGCCAATTGGCTTGGCTATACGCTGCTATAGTTGTGGCATCAACATCGTAATCATAATGATCGCCGGCGGGTATATTGGGTGAAAAGGGTTCTGCTTGAGTCTCTTTTAAATTGGCAGATGTATAGTCAAAGTCAATGCCGCTGGTCCATAGGGCGCCTGCAAAATCAACGTCGTATTGAGCTTGTAAACCCAGGCTATCATGTTTGTTTTCTTCAAGCGCCTTCCAAGGCAAAAAATGCTGAAGAAAGGCCATTTCATTCCAACGCAAATAAGGCTTTAAACGTAAACTTCCGTCACCAAGTGTGGACGTAAATTCACTGTAAGCCAATATTGATTTAGCGTCTCGAAAAGCTTCAGGGTTAGGATTTGTAGTGCGTAAATCTTCATCTTTGTAAGCTTCAAAGCCAACAATAAAACCGGCGGTTTCTTGGTTGAGGTTTGACATATCAATAACGGTTTTATTGTCCCATACCAATCCTCGCTGCTCATAAATAAGCGTTGCTTTTTGCTGGTCGTAACCACTGTCGTCTTGGTATCCGCTCTCTTGCGTTATATTACTGAGTACGGTGAATGCTTGGCTATCCCCTTGCCAGTTATATTTACCAGACAAACGCGCAAAGTCGTAAGCACCGAGCTGCACGTTAAGATTGTTAGCGCCTGAATCAAATGCGTCTTGGCTTATAATGTTAATTGCGCCGTGCATCGCATTGGTGCCATATAAAGTGCTGGCTGGGCCTTTAAGCACCTCAATACGACCGGCTTGTTCTGAGTTAACATCAAAGAGCTGATTCGCATTACAAAAGCCGGGGCCGCGCAAACTAATGCCGTCAAGTGCCATAAAGAATGCTCCGCAGCTTCCTGCACCTGTTAATACCGGCGAACGAATTGCCGTAAGATGCTCTTGCCCATTGCCGCGGCTAATCCACGTTCCCGCGACTCGAGATAGAACTTGGTTAATGTGCTGCGCTTCAATACGATCTAATTGGCCTTGGTCTACCACCGATAAACTCGACGCTACATCTTTAAGAAGTTGTGAGCGTTTTGCCGAACTTACCGTTATGACTTCGACCGATTCAGCGCCCTCATTTTGAGCCTTAACCAAAGTATTTAGGCCCAATAAAAGGCTGATAACAAAAAGTGATTTTAAAGAGATAAACACAAAGGACTTAACAAACATTACTTAAGGTGTCTCCCGCCATTTAGATGAAGCGTTTGCCCAGTGACGTATTCACTGCTGAGTAAATAATTAACGGCTTTAACCGCCTCTTGGCTTCCGGGGCAGGTTTCTAATAAGGATTTCTGTAAGGCTTTTTTGCGATATTCTTCACTGTCGTCGTCGTTGAACATCACTAAAGCCGGTGCGATGCTGTTGACCTTTACTTTTGGTGCAAACAAAGCGCTAAATGAGAGGGTAAGGTTGTGCAGCGCTGCTTTACTCGCCGCGTAAGCAATGTGCTTTTTACTTCCCTTTTCCTGCACGTAGTCGGTCATATGAATAATGTCAGTAAAGCCTTCGGGCTGGTGTAACAACTCACTAAGCGCCAAGTTTAAACGATAGGGCGTGTTGGCATGCACTTGCATCATTTTGTTAAACAGCTTGTCGTAGTCTTCTGATGCACTTTCTTGATCCCAGTCAGACGCGTTATGCACAATTGCACGAAGAGACGTGGTGTGTGCCGTAATTTTATCGATACAGTCGTCTACGCCAGCCTTGGTAGCAAAGTCTGCCTGAATGAGATGAGCGCCCAAGTCTTTTAAATGCGCTACTGATGGTTTTTCACTGCGATATGTTATAATTACGGGGTGATTTTGTTCCAATAAGCTTTGCGCAACGGCTAGGCCTAAGCGTTGTGCGCCGCCAGTGATTAGAATAGGTGCTGTCATAAGCCTTGACTAGTTCCTTATTGATGAAAAGTCATATTTCTAGTGAGCTTTGGGTACGAGTGATGACCCGCACAAGATCGCGCATTTTTAATTAGTCTGGATAAAATGTAAACCATAGATGCATGAAAGTGCGTATATGACATTATATTTACAGCAAATGGACACACTATGTTAGCAAAAGAAGCTATAGTCATGCATGAAGCCACCGAGTTGGCAATGTCGCCACAAGCAATGCTTGTTCGTGATGCCTTGATTGCCAGCGGGCTAGAAACCCCTATGGTAGAAAATAAGTTGTCGAGCGAAGAAAAGCGCGTGCGCATTCAAGCGGCAATGAAAGATATCATGCAAACATTGGGTTTGGATTTAAACGACGACAGCCTGCAGGATACGCCGAAGCGTATTGCGAAAATGTACGTGAACGAGATTTTTTCTGGGCTTGATTATCGTAGCTTTCCAAAAATAACCCAAATTGAAAATAAAATGGCGATTGAAGAGCCGGTTCAAGTGACTGATATCAGCTTAACCAGCACCTGCGAGCACCATTTTGTGACGATAGACGGAACAGCGACGGTTGCTTATATCCCGAAAGACACCGTAATTGGCTTATCTAAAATAAACCGTTTGGTGAGCTTTTTTGCTCAGCGACCACAGGTGCAAGAGCGCTTAACACAGCAAGTAATGGTTGCTCTGCAAGCGCTAACCGGTACAAAAGATGTGGCGGTGACAATTAACGCCACACACTACTGCGTTAAAGCACGCGGTATACGTGATACAAACTCCTACACACGAACCTCTTCTTTAGGTGGTGTGTTTAAAACTAACGATGAAATAAAGCGTGAGTTTTACCGAGCGTAAGCTCACGTACAGCCCACTCTTATAAGTGGTCGTCATTCTGCATCTAAACGCTCCTAGCGGATAAGATGAAACTCGGTTTGACGACCATCCATATACTCAACCTTCTCACCATCAAATATCGCGTTTTCCTCCAGCATAATTCTGACTTCTTTACCCCACTGCTCAATAAAAGTCGCGGCATTTAATTCAATAGAGTAAGCGGTATTAGGATACAAGGGATAATCTCCTTGCACCGGCACTCCCGCCTGCGCATCCCACATGCCAAGCGTCGCTCCTGCGGCATGACCATGATAACCAAGTGGATGAGTATAAATTGAAGGTTTTATGCCTTCCTCAATAGCTTGTTTTCGGGCCATTGCTAAAATTTCATTGCCGGTTCTACCCGTTGCAAACAAATCAGTAAAAATATCTTGCAGGCGATTGCCGTTTGCCAAGGCTTGTTTCAAATAATCAGGTGCATCGGTTTCACCTTTGCGCAGCACATAAGCATGCTGCTGTTGGTCGGTGTTGAGTCTCAGGTAGGTGATACCAAAATCCATATGTACCAAATCACCGCGCTGAATTACATTGTTCGCTTTGTTTTTACTAAAAGCTTGAATATGATCAAACTTATCTGCGTCAGCGCGTTGTATTGATACGCTCGGATGAAACCAATTATCTAAGCCTAATGAGCGTGATTTGTCGCGTAACCACCACACTAAATCGTCTGTTGTGGTAACACCCGGCTCAATAAAACCGCTAGTGTAGGCTTGTTTAATTATTTCATGTCCCATTTTTACAATGCGCGGATAGTGCTGCATTTCAAGTGCGGTGCGCGTTTCTAACCATGCCACTGCGAGCATTTCTGCACTTTCCACGTTCGCGCTCAGTGCTGGTGGCAACACGTCTAAAAACTCTTCGTATTCGGTGGCGGTCATGCCGTCGGCTAGCGCGAAGTGTTCGGATTTATTTAGGCCAATGGCCTTCGGCTGCTTTTGTTCAATAAGTTCAACAAGGCGCTGCCATTGGCTAGGCTGCGATTCTTTGTCCCACGCCTTTTGAAACATCGTATCAACCTGATAACGCGCAACCGCATATCGCTCCACTGGCTTACCTTGGCCTGGGTCAAACAATACTAAAATTGTGCGCCTGCGAGCAGAAAGCCAAGTGGCCGGGAGCATGGTTTCAAGCACTGGATCTTCGTTATATTCTCGGGAAATTAGAATCCACATATCAATGCCACTGCGCTGCATAAGCCCTGCGAGGGTATTGTTGAGTTTGTCGTTGAGCATTTCATCGATTAAAGCGGCGCGCTCTTTCATAGGCGCAATGGTGCTGAGTGCGTTATCGCTTATTGCTATTTTATTTTCGGGGCTTTTCTCTGGATTTTTCTCGACCTTTTGCTGTGCCGCGCAGGCACTTAAAAACAGGATGAGGCTAACGATAGTGACAAAGCGGGGATAAATTGACATGATGAATCTCATTAAAAGCGTGTTTGTGTAGACTAAACGGAGTAAGAAATGGATATCAAATGTTTTTTTGCAGCCATTGCGTGTTTTTTCATGTCTGCATGCACTACGCTTCCGACTTCGGACAAGGTGGTGGCTGAGGCTAAGCCACAAAACACGCAATATTTACAAAATAAAAAGTTAGCTGAAAAACATTTAAATGATGCGCTATTTGCGCCCCTAGAGATTAGCGATGCAGACTTGTTTTTATTAAGCGATGAACAAATTGCAGAATTTGAAGCATTTTACACCCATCCCAAATATGCACACTTAGAGGTACAGCAAAGGTTTTCTGAGTTTTTAACCACACGTTTAGCCAATTTCACTTATCACGGCGAAACATACACCGCGACTCAAGCCTTTGAAACAATGTCGGGTAACTGCCTGTCCTTGGCAATATTAACTACCGCTCTTGCCCAACATGCTGGCTTAGATATTCGCTATCAAAGAGTGGATGCGCCGCCCGTGTATGAAAAACATGGCAACATATTGTTGCTGTCGACCCACGTGCGAACTCGTGTATATGGGCCAGAGCCTGAAAAACCAGAAGGCGTCTTTTATATCTCCAGACCCTTCGTGACCATCGATTATTTTCCAAGCGATGGCGATGTGCGAGGGAAAAACCTTAGTTTCGATGGTTTTTTAGCTATGTATCATCGCAACATGGCGGCTCAGGCTTTAATTGAGCAAGATTATTCCTTGGCTTATGCCTACATCAAAAAAGGCTTAAATTACGACGCCGATCACAGCGAGACCTTTAATTTACTGGCGGTGTTATTTAACCAAAGCAAAGACGAGCAAAACCAGTTTGCTTCTGAACAAGCAACAAATGCCGCGATGGCTCTATACAAAGACCTAATCACACAAAACAACAGCTCGATAAATGCTTTGGAAAACTACGTCGCTTTATTAAAGCAAAGTGGACAAACAGCATTGGCTGAAACTTACACGAAAAAATTGAAAGGAGTGAATGACGACAACCCCTATCAATGGCTGAGGCTTGCAAGTATGCATTACGAGCTTGGTGAGTTTAGGCTTGCGCAGAAGTATGCAGAGCGCGCTGCATCATTAGGGCCCTATCTGCATGAACCGCAGTTTTTACTAGCAAAAACGTATTTTGAAATGCGCCGATTTGGCGCAAGTCGGGCAGCTTTGCTGAAAGCTAAAGACATGGCTAAGAGTTCGGAGGATGAGATACGCTATCTTGCGAAGTTAAATGCCTTGAACAAGGAGTAAAATGCCTTCGACCTTATATCAAAAACAAAAGGCGCTAACATAGGCGCCTTTTGTCATGAAATCTCAACTAGAATCAAATTTCAGTTCAGCTTTAGACTCGCGCTAACCTGTTGATCATCATAGTTCGATGCTTCTGCTAACACTTCTGCGTAGCCCTGAAGTTGCTCTGGCATTACTACGGCGCGATATGGGGAGGTATTGTCTGACGCAAGAAAGGTTTTATTACCTTGCGCATCAACGGCATAAAAGGATACTTCAATAAGATTGCTAGTATTTTTACTGTTGAAGCTTACACTTGCAGGAATAAAGCTGCGATCGTTTTCTTCATAAATAGGCTCAAGCGTGATTGAGGCTATATCACTTTTTGCTAGGCTTTGTTTAGCCTTAACAAGCAATACGGATAGACCTGCCATAGTAGTAACTAACTTGCCATCTTCAACTATTGGCGCTGTAACATCACCCAAGGTATAGACTGTCTCATAGGCATTAGCGTCCACCTCAAAACTTAGCGCTTGTGATTGCTCGCTAAGGTTAAAAATTGCAAGATATTGCTCTCGCGTATCGGTAGAGGTGCGTGAAAATACTAAAGTGCCTGAGTCGTCGTCAATCAATACGTTTTGGTGAACACCTGCGCGTAGCACATCATGCTGCACTCTCACTTGCGCTAGTTCGCTTAGCGTTTGGTAGATAGGGTGACTGGTGTCAAAGTTATCGTCGGCGGTTGTTTTGTTAGTGCCAATAAGTACATTGTCGTTGTATACGTCCACTTCAGATGGGTCCATGTTTTCTCTAGCGTCAACGTCTCCGCCGTCACCGGTGAAGCCTTGTTCGTCACCGTAATACACCACCGGTACGCCCCGTGAGAAGTACATCAAAGCGTGAGCAAGTTTACTGCGTCTAAGGTGTTGTTCATCGCTCGCATCGGCAAAGCCTGTTTGTAGGAAATGGCCCACACGCCCGGCATCATGATTGCCTAAAAAGTTAAGCAGTAGCTCTGGTCCGGAGTCTGCATCGCGGTAATAGTCATCGTTGTCGAAAAGTGTGCCAATGCGATCAATATCTTGGCCCTGCAATACGGCGTCTTTTACGTTGAAGAAAAAGCCAAAATCTAAAACCGAGGGCAGTTTGCCTTTTGTGGTGTATTTACTCAATCCAGCAGGGTTACCGTCGTAAACTTCACCAAAAATATGGAAGTTAGGGATACCAATTGATTGAGCATGTTCGGTGATCGCAGGGCCAAATGTTTGCCAAAATTCTATGTCTACATGCTTTACCGTATCAATGCGAAAGCCGTCAGGTTTAAACTCGCTAATTAGGTCAATAAATACTTCAGTTAGTTTACTTTGTACCTCAGGTAAACTGGTGTTTAGGTCGTCAAGGCCAGCAAAGTCACCGGTGATAACGCTTTCACCTTCCCATATGCTGTCACCTTGGTTGTTGTAATATTTTGGGTCGTTAAGCCATTCGGGGACTTTTACGCCTTTTTCAGCTTCGGGTACAAAGGGTGTATAGCCATTACCAGCAGCTTTATCTGCAGCACTGATAAATTCGCAGCCTTTTTGATCGGGCTCTTTAAATTTGCCTAGGGCGTCGTGACACTCTTCAAATTTTATAACGTCGGCGGTGTGATTGGTGATAATGTCGAAAAACACTTTGATATTCCTGCTGTGAGCCGCGTTAATCAGGCTTTTTAGTTCTTCATTGCTGCCAAAGTGTGGGTCAATTTCGGTAAAATCTACTACCCAATAGCCATGATGCCCAAAGCCGTCTTTTTGAATGGCTTTATTGCGCAAAATAGGCGTCATCCAAATTGAGGTTACGCCTAGGTTTTCTAAATAATCTAGCTTGGCCTCAACGCCGGGAATATCGCCGCCATGAAAGGCCCATTTTGAGCTTCTATCAAGGCCGCCATAGGAGATGGGGTTATTTGGGTCGCCCATGTCGTTTTCAGGCTTGGCATTATGGAATCTGTCGGGCATCACAAAGTAGAATATTTCGTCTGTGATATCACGCTCAAGGTAGGGTTTTAACTGCGAGCTGGCGCTTGTGGTGTTAGCATTGCTTGTCGTTTGCGTTGAAGCTACTTCTGCTTGTTCTGCTGCAACACTTGTATCGCTCGGTGCTTCAGTACAAGCAATGCTTGTTAGTGCGGCAGCTGCGATTGCCAATGAGCGCAGCGAGAACTTTTTATTGAATCGCTTGCGATATGCTAATTGGGATGATTTTGTTTGCATAATAATTCCTAGCTTGAGTTTTTAGCTTAAGTAAGAGCTTAAGAGCGCGCATTTAATCGCAAAGCGAGCCCTTGTGGTTTAGTCTGTGTCATGTTTACCTAATTAAGGCACGCTCTGACCTCTTCGCGCCTCTAATATCTGATACCAATGCTCACGCGATAGATTGACCTTGTTGGCTTGCGCCGCATCGGCAATCCTATCGACCTTAGTGCTGCCAATGACCGCTTGCATATTAGCGGGGTGAGCCATAAGCCACGCAAGTACAATTGCACTATTGCTACAGTCGTATTCTTCGCCTAGCTTGTTGATGAGCTTAGCGGTATTGCCAATTTTGCTATCTTTTGCGTTTTCGTCACTGAATTGCCCTTGTGCAATAGAGCCCCACGCTTGCAGCTGAATTTTGTTTTGCATGCAATACTCCATGGTGCCTCGCGCAAAGCCCACATCGGCATTGATTGCCATGTTGTTGGTAATGCCATCTTCAATGAAGCCGCTATGGGCTAAACTGAGTTCCAGCTGATTACAAATAACGGGCATTTCTACATGAGACTGAATAAAAGCCATTTGCCCCGCATGCATGTTCGACACCGCTAAAAAATCAAACATGTCTTGCTTGTGCAAATTGTTAAGTGCGGCGGCGGTATTTTCCACCTGCATGAGTGGATCGGGTCGGTGCAAAAACAGCACGTCTAGGCAGTCAATGCCGAGGCGTTTTAGGCTGGCGTGCAGCGCTTCTGTAATCCAGCGGCCCGATAAGTCGTAGTGATTTACGCTTACCTCTGGCGTCAAACGAATGCCTACTTTTGACTGCACAATAAATTGTTCGCGCAGTGCTTTGTTTTGGGCAAATACTTTACCAATCACTTCCTCGGCCTTGCCGTAGGTGTATATATCGGCTAAATCGATAACGTTGATACCATGGCCCGCACAGCTTTCTAATAGCTCGTGAGCCTGTTTTATGTCATCTTTACTCAGCGGGTTACTATTCCAGCCACCTCCTAAATTCATGGTGCCGAAAATCAGGCGACTGGCTTCGGGAAAGTATTCTTGGTAGGGCAGATTCGACATCTATTTATCCTAAATTAAATTCATACAACAAAGCTCAACAGACCCTAGCAAATATATCATGTTTGTTCGCGTGAATACGTATGCGTTACTATTAATCTATCGATTGCATTAATGTGACTACAAAAGCTGCGTGAAATATTAACCAGACACCTTAAGGACGAAGAATGAGACCGCAAACTAACTTTCATATTGTTTTGATATTGGCACTATGCAGCGTGTTGAGCGCATGCACAGGTATTCCCGACAAGGTAAGTCCGGTCACAGGCTTTGATAAAAGTCGATATTTGGGCACTTGGTATGAAATTGCGCGTTTAGACCATTCTTTTGAGAGGGGTTTAGAGCAAGTGACCGCAAATTATAGTGAGATGGATGACGGTGGCATAAAAGTGCTTAATCGCGGCTACAACCCACAAGAGGGTGAGTGGAGCACCGCACAAGGAAAAGCGTACTTTGTGGGTGAGCAAGATGTGGGACATTTAAAGGTATCGTTTTTTGGCCCTTTTTACGCCAGCTACGTGATTGCTGAGCTTGATAAACAAAATTATCAGTATGCTTTAGTTACCGGGCCAGACACTGACTACTTGTGGATCCTCTCTCGTCAGCCGGCGCTCGAGCAAACAATTGTCGATGCATTAGTATCACGTGCTGAAAGTTTAGGCTTTGCGACTTCTGAACTGATTTTTGTAGAACACGCTCAATAACAGAAAAAAATATTAAAAATGAAATAAAAATTAGATAGATAGGGTCTACACTTAATACAAAGAATATGTAATGCTACAAAAGCGTCGGCAAAACAATATGGAAGCTGACCAAAGGATGATGAATGTCAAATAGCTACACCGCAGTGATAGACCAAGCCATTAGTCTTTTGCAAGGTCTGACGGATGCAGAGTATCAAAAAGTACTGAAGCCTCACTTTTCAAGTAGTGTAGGGGCGCACATCAGACATGTTATTGATCACTTTTTGGCGCTACAAAGTGGTATTGATAGCGGTCATATTAATTATAATGTACGTCATCGACATAATCAGTGCGAACAATTTGTCGAGGCCGCTTGTGAGGCGCTTGAAGATATAAAGCAGTGGTTAAGCAAGCTAGATGAAATGAAGTGCAAAGCCTCTATCATAGTGACCACCGAAATTGACATCGCCCACACGAAATCAGCTAGTTGCAAATCGACTATTGAACGAGAGTTGGTATTTGCAAGTAGCCATGCTATTCATCATTACGCGCTAATTCGTATTATGTGCGCCATGCAAAATAAAGATATCCCAGAGTTTTTTGGCTACGCGCCAGCCACCATTACCCACCTTAATAAGCAGCTCAACCGCTCTGCTTAATATTAATGCACTCGTAATAAAAAACAGTCAATTGAGCGCTTTAATTTAGCAAGCGCCGCTTTGGAATGATATATTAGCCCTTTAATTTATAGGGTCTTTATTATGTTGGCGTTTTTAAAATCTAGGGCAGATTCACAGTGCGAATTGTGCGGCAGTGCAGAAAACTTATCGGTGCATCAGCTTGAACATTCTGAGGATTTAAGCGCTAACTGTGCTGTTTTGGTATGTGATGTTTGCCAAGCACAAATATCGGGCGAACAAAGCGATGACATCGGGCATTTCAAGTGTTTAACGCAAAGCATGTGGTCAACCGTGCCAGCCGTTCAGGTTCTAAGCTATCGATTACTGCATCGTTTTGATTCAGAAAGCTGGGCGCAAGATGCACTAGAAATGCTCTACCTAGACGACGAAACAAAGGCCTGGGCCGACAAAGGGGTAAATACTCAGCGCGAGGCCACCGTGGATGTTAATGGTGCAGTGCTAAAGGCAGGTGACAGCGTTACCATCATTAAAGATTTGGATGTTAAAGGCGCTAATTTCACCGCTAAACGCGGCACTGCGGTGCGCAATATCGGTTTATCTGAAAACCCTTTGCATATTGAGGGCAAGGTTAATGGTCAGCGTATCGTGATTATTGCCGCTTATACTAAAAAGAATTAAAGCCGCTTGGCTTTGGCGCTGCGAAACTTGAGCTTGTGTTAGTTTGGCGCCTTAGCCTGATAATCACGATAAGCTTTGTATTCATCCCCTAAGTATAATTTTAAAAGTTTTTCAGGCGCTTTTGGCAATTCAATACTCAGTAACAGCCCCGGAGTATCATTAAAACTTTCATCTATCCCCAAACAGTGACATCGAGCGCCCATTTTTAAATACTGCTTGGCAAGCACAGGAATGTCTTTCGCATCTGCCTCTATACTTTGCAATAAAGCCGACAAATGACGTGCGCCTTGAGTTGTTAAGCCTCCTTCGCTATGGTACTTTTGAATGAATTCGGCAATTTCTGGCTGCATCTCAAAAGGCATTTTGTGGCGTGGCTTGACCGATTCAGAGGCTTTTCCTCCTGATAAGAGATATTGGATAAGATTTACACTGCGTGCGTCGTAAAGCTTACTGATAGACACCGTACCATATAAGGTGCGGTACGTTGGAAACTGAGACACAAAAGCGCCAATGCCCTTCCAAAGCAGCAGCAAACCTTGAAATGAACCTTGAAATTCAGGGATTAGAAAAGACCTGCCAAGCTCAATACACGGCTCATTGCGATTAATGAAGTCCTCACCGAAAAGAAACATTTTATTTAAATAGAGCCCTTCTAGACCATCGGCTTCAATTAATTTATCGCTTAAGCCCATGCGATAAGCACCAATAATGCGCTTTTCTTTTTTGTCGAATATAAACAAATGCGTGTAGGTGGCATCGAAGTGGTCGCTATCGATTGGCTCGCCGCTACCTTCGTTGTGGAGCCTAAATACGAGTTCTCGTAAACGTGCGATTTCAACAAGCGTTTGTGGCGCCTGCTTTTGATAGGCGTAATACACTTCAAAGCTCTTGAAACTGGCAAGTTTTTGCTTCTCAGGCAGATGCTCAAGTTCTGCCGATATTGCATCGCTATCAGTTTCATCTGCCAAAGGTTTATGCTCTGTAACTTTGTCGGCAGGCCATTTGTAGCGCCATTGGCTTTGCTGAGCGTATGAAAGCGTTCGGCAAAATTCAGCTTTTTGCTCAAAATTTTGCCCACTAATGTGTTTACTTTGAACCGCAAACCCACTATCAATATGGATGCTGGCGCCGGTTTTATTCAGTAATTCTCGTCCTAATAAGAACATGCGCAAACGAAAGAAAATTCTCTCAACGCGATAAAAAAGCGGAGAGTTTTCACCGCTTACAAATACAGGCACATACTGGCACTCGTTAATACTAACCAGGCGACCCACGATTTTATTCCAATGATGCTCTGCAATGCGGCCTTTGTCCTTTTGAAAGTAAGATACTTTGCCTGCCGGAAATATTAATAGCGCATGTTGTTGCTGAACATGGGAAATGCATTGGCGCAGACTCGGCGCATTTTTAGGGTCTTTTTGCGACAGCGGATTGGTAAAAATGAAATAGTCTTTAAGCTCATGGAAAATACCTAATCCTTTATTGGCCAGAACCTTTAGGTCAGGCCGAACTTCACTAATCGCTCGGGCCAATATAACACCCTCAATCCCGCCAAAAGGATGGTTGCTGGCAATCACTACTGGACCTGTTTTGGGGATCTTAGCTTTTAACTCGTCTATGCCTGTTAGTTTAAGCTCAAGTAAGGCAATTAGTTTGTCGGCGAAATCTTCTTTGCTGAGGGATTGCATGTTGTGAAGCTGATAAAGTCGGTTCATCTTTGCAATGCCTAGCAATCGGTCGAGTATAAAAACCGCCATGCGAGTCGGCCAAGATGGCTTTTCGAATAAATTACTGATGCTAATTACTTGGGACATTAAGGAAACTTTACCTCTTCTAGATAGATTGATAACAACAAATAGTTTTTGCTGCAACAAACATAAGCATTTGTATCGTTAAGCGGATCTCTGCGCAAGATATTTTTGGCTATTTGCATTTTAGGGTTGGAAAATTCATTTGAGAACCTTCCGGCCAAAATTTGAAGAAACGATAAAATAAACCACGAAGAAACGGCAAAGTAATTTACGAAGAAACGCTAAAATAAACTACGAAGAAACGTCATCCTCACGAAAGTGAGGACCTCGTAAACTCTCTGGGGATGTTTAAAAAACAAGGTATTTGATACTACGAAGTATGGTTTACAAGGTTCCCAATCGAGTTGGGAATGACGTTTCTTCGTTGTTGGATATGCCGGGGCATCCGAGAAATAAACTACGAAGAAACGTCATCCTCACGAAAGTGAGGACCTCGTAAACTCTC
>CAYQMI010000049.1:17692-26100 GCA_964418575.1 uncultured Glaciecola sp. | reverse complement strand
GAGCGGTAATTCGCCGTTAATAATTATGATTGTTTCGGCGAGTTTCAGGCCCAAAGCGGACCTTAACTAATATACAGATTACGGGATAGAATTTCCGTATGCGATGGTGGTAAAGATTTAATAATTTCCACCCATCAACGAATTTCAGATAGATCATAATTATCTCAATGCTTGGATTAGTCGGACAGCAAGAGCTTCTGCTTCACCTGCAAAGTATCGGAAGCAGGTTTATATACCTACTTCCTTATTCGTTATAAAAGACATTAATTAGTTCGATTTTTTACATATAGTTTTAGATGCAAAACCAGCCATTTATTTAAAGTTGCTAGATTGTCTTCCACCTAATTTACTGGTTTCTGCACGAGGTAGAGAGCTTGCAGATAAGGCAGTAAACGCTCCCATACCCTTCTCAATCATTAAAAGACGTATAAAATCACCCATTCCTTCTATAAGTCTCGCCTGATTAACTAAACCGCTGTCAATTGCATTAAATCCTAATTCAACTGCTAATTGCGAGACCATTTCTTTTGCGCCTGAATCATTTCCGGCAATAAAGACCGATACACCATGTTTTGCGATTGTTTCAGCGTCGTGTTCAAACATTTCCATTGCAAACATATTAAAAGCTTTTACTACCTTGAGTTTTGGCACATCTGCTTGAAACTTTTCTGCAAAAGATGAACTGATGGGTACATATTCAAAATTATCTGGAATGGTGTCATTGTTTAAGTCGATCAGAACCTTTCCCGCCAAAGAATCGGTATCACTCACAATTTCAGATGGTAGAACATCCCGTATGGTATGCAAGAGCACATCGCCAAATGCTGCGGCCTCTTGCAATGTACCATATTGTGAACCATGCTGAACATGCCCCGCAACACCTTTGGTTTTTTCTATGCTTCTCCCACCAAAAAAAACCTCATGTCCATTCATCGCCCAACGCATCCCCAACGCTCGTCCCATATTTCCACTACCTAAAATTCCAATTTTCATATAAACCTCATTTATTTAGTTGACTTCTTAAACTTCGATTTAAACATTAACTATATTAATGGTATCTTTGAAATGGATTGTTTGGAGATTGGATATTGATTAAATGAATATAAATACTTTTGACCTCAATCTTTTAAAAGTGTTTGAAGCATTAATGAGCGAGAAGAATGTCACCCGTGCAGGTGAAAAAATTGGATTAGCACAATCGTCAATGAGTAATGCCTTGTCTAGGCTTCGATACTCATTCAACGATGAATTGTTTGTACGGACGCCAAAAGCCATGCTACCTACACCTCGGGCATTATCGCTTCAGCCCTTGGTAGTTGATATTTTAAACAATACACAACTCATGCTTGAAGTAAACGCGCCCTTTGATCCTAAAACTGCAAAAGGAACTGTGCGCATCGCCACCAGTGATAATGTCAAAGCGAGGCTAGCACCAGAATTTGCCAAATACCTTCAACTACATGCACCGAAAGTTGACATGCAGTTTCAGTCATTTAATAAAAATACCGTTTACTCTCAACTCGATAATGCTGAGACTGATATTGTCATTGGTACTTTTGAAAATTTGCCCAAGCGTTTCAATAGCGAAAAACTATACGATGACCGATTTGTATGCATCGCTAGGAAAAATCATCCTCTACTTGATCGAGGTATGACAGCAAAACACTTTGCCGCTATCCCTCATGTTTTAATGACGCTAAAAAACGATAATGTCGGATTTATTGACAGGCTATTAGAAGAAAGAAGCCTCAAAAGAAGAGTCGCAATGACTGTAGACCAGTTTACAGTCATTCCTCATATTGTTTCACAGTCAGACTACATTGCTGTATGCCCACACTCTATGATGAATGCGATGTCTGTAAAAAGAGATATAGTTACCTACGACATTCCCTTTATTACTCCCTCGTGGGCAGTAGATATGATATTCAGTAAAAGCTCGATAACCAACCCATTAGTAAATTGGGCTAAGAAAATCGCGCATACCTTGCTCTAAATACTTGTAAAGTAAAAACGATAAATGAAATTTCAAAGGTTTGTAATCGGCGCGATATAAAAGGTTAAAAATAAAATTCCGCTTTACGTCATTTTCTGCCTAAAAAAACCATGTAATGGCAATGACCGGTTTTCTTCTATTAGCCGTCAAAAAGCTTGATCCAAATATGATACTTTTTGATTGATATGACACTTTATCGCCAAAACACAAAAAGCCGCTCATCACCGCTACTTTATAAGCTTATCTGCCTTCAACTCTTTAACAACATGCTCGCTGGTAGACAGCATTTTAGAGTACATATCTTGAACACCGGTTACATTCGTTTCGAGGGTTGCTAATTTTGTTTCATTGGCTACCGAGAATACTTCGGTAGAAATAATAGCCGTTGTTGAATATTCTTTTTGATAGGTGGTTTCACCTTCATATATCTCGTAAAAATACATGTCAAAAAGAGTGCCGGTGGACGGACGATCTACAACCAGTTCCGTTCTATTTTCAATCTTTTTTCTATTGACGTTGGCATCTACTATACGACTAACAATGACGCCATCTAAGTTATGCTCTTTAGTCAATCCAAGAACTAACTCTTTTGTAAGTACGGTGTCTTGAGCAAGGTGCTGATGCGCACTTACTGATCTTACGCCTACTTTTTTTAGTTCTTGCCCCAGCAAATTCTCAGCTTCGAGTGTATGGTATTTGTCTTTACCCACCGCGACTACTAGTACGTTGGTAAGCGCCGTAACATTTTCGTCGACTTCAAAAATAGTGCGTGTAGATGTGTGGTTTGACGCGCATGCCGCGAGAACGATTGCAGAGCACAATATAATGCCTGCGCGTAAATATTTAATTAAATTTTGCATTTATAACCTATTGTTGAATATCGAAAATCTGCTAAATACGAGTATACGCATAAGTGTGTTTTGCATCACTATAAATTTAGTTTTTGCTGAGCATGATGCTAGCGTAAGTAAACTATCGGCAAGCGCATCAACCTTATCTGCACCACCCTTACCCGCCAGGTCATTAATATTGCCGCCGAACTTAAGCCAACAATAAAGCCAATCCAAAAGCCTTTTGCAGACATTGCGGGCACAACATAGTCGGTTAATCCTAGAATGATGCCGGTGGGAAAGCCTATAAACCAGTAGCAGAAAATACTGATCATCAGCATAGCTTGTGTGTCTTTGTAGCCGCGTAGGGCGTTGGCCGAAACCACTTGAATAGCATCTGAAAATTGGAATATCGCGGCAAACAGTAAAAGTGCGCTGGCGTATTCGATTACCGCGCTTTCGTTAGAATATAGGCTCGCAATAAAATGACTACCCAATATTGTACCAGTGGCGGTTATGGTGACCGACGCCACAGCAAGTACCAGTGCTGCAAGGTAGGCAGTTTGGGCCATAGGAGTGCGCTGTTCGCCAATAATATGCCCTATTCTGATGGCAACCGACAAACCAATGCTTAGCGGGATCATAAAAATTAAGGATGAAAAATTAAGCGCTACCTGATGTGAAGCAACGGTTAAATGCCCCAATGGTGCAAGCAATATGGCAACAGCGGCAAATAAGCTCACTTCGGCCAAGAAGGTCAAGGCAATGGGTACACCCTGCTTTGCAACCGCAAACATTAGGCCAAAGTTTGGTTTGCAAAATTTCTCATATAAATTGTACTGCGCCAGCTTTTTTGAAAACACTGTGTACAAAAAGGTCACCAGCGCCATCACATAAAACACAACCATGGTGGCTAAACCGCATCCAGCCCCGCCCATTTCTGGCAGGCCAAACAGGCCGTTTATCAATATATAGTTGGCCGGAATATTGACCATCAAGCCAGCAAACATGATCACCATAGTCGGACGGGTTTTAGACAAACCCTCGCAGTAATTACGCAGCGTTTGATACACGGCAAAAGCAGGTGCCGCAAATAATACAAAGCCTACATATTGAAGCGTTTCGCTGCGCATTTGCTCATCCATTTCTAACAAATTAAGCAAATTTGGCATAGCAAAAATCAGCAGCATCACCAAGCCTGCAATTACCATAGAAAGGTAGAAGGTTTGCCAGACCGGATTAGCGACTTGATTGGGATCTTTTGCGCCATTAAAGCGCGCTACCATTGGCGATAAAGCTAAGCAAACGCCCTGCATAAAAATCAAAATTGGCATGGTAACACTGTGGCCAATAGCGACCGACGCCATATCGAGCGAGTCATAACGCCCTGCCATGATGGTGTCAGACACGCCCATCATGGTTTGCATGAGCTGCGCGAGTAATAGCGGCCATGCAATCTTTATTAGTTCAGAGAATTCGCGTTTAAAGTGATTCATGCACGCTAACTGTCGTGCGCAGTTTTAGAAGAGCCTTGAACCTGAATATTGAGTTGTTTTAACTCATCGTTACTAAGTTCACGGTACTGACCTGCTTTCAAACCATCGAGTCTGATATGCATAATGCGTTTACGAATAAGCCGTGTTACCGAATAGCCTAAATATTCACACATACGACGAATTTGCCTGTTTAAACCCTGCGTAAGCACAATATCAAAACTGGTTTTGCCAACTTGCTTTATTTCGCATGGCAAAGTAACGGTATTTAAAATAGGTACGCCCTTAGCCATTTTTTGTAAAAACAAAGGTGTTATCGGACGGTCGACATTCACGCGATATTGTTTTTCATGCGCGTTTTCAGCTCGCAAAATTTTATTTACGATGTCACCATCATTGGTGAGTAAAATTAGGCCTTCAGAGGGTTTATCTAGGCGCCCAATGGGGAATATTCGTTGTTTGTAGTTAACCGCATCAACTATATTGCCCTGCACTTTGCGTTCAGTGGTACAAGTTATTCCCACCGGCTTATGATATGCAAGATACACACGGTCGCTTTTATTATCAGGAACCTTACTAATCAGCTTGCCGTCAACGCTGACCTTATCGGTATCAGATATTTTTGTGCCAAGTTCAGGCAGCTTACCATTTACGCTCACACGTTTTTGTTCAATTAACTTATCGGCCTCGCGGCGGGAACAAAAACCGGTGTCGCTGATGTATTTATTTAATCTTTTCAAACTTGGCAACTATATTAAATGTTAGCGAATTGGCGCGATTCTACACATTTGTTGGGGGCTTTTGTAGCATCAAAACTTTTGTTTACCGCTGACCATCAAAACAAGGCACTACTTTTTAAGCAGTGCCTTAATCGCTTCGGTTATTCCTTCTAGGGTCAATGAATACATTTTGTTTTTCATGATCTCTTGCATAATCTGTATAGAAGCGTGGTAGTGCCAATACTCTTTTGGCTGAGGGTTAAGCCAAACGCAGTATTCAAAATGATTCAACAAGCGCTGCATCCATACACTGCCAGGCTCCTCATTCCAGTGCTCTACGCTGCCACCTGGGTAAGTAATTTCATAAGGTCCCATAGTGGCATCGCCCACGAATATGACTTTGTAATCGCTACCGTATTTATGCAAAAGCTGATAAGTATCCATATCACCGTAACCGCGCCGGCTATTATCTTTCCATACGCCTTCATATATGCAGTTGTGAAAATAGAAAAACTCGATGTGTTTAAACTCGGTGTGCGCCGCGGAGAACAACTCTTCGCATAACTTAATATGCGCATCCATCGAGCCACCAATATCAAAAAACAATAAGAGCTTAATCGCATTTCTGCGCTCTGGTGCCATTTTAATATCGAGGTAGCCTGCGTTTTTAGCGGTGGATGAGATTGTATCGGGCACATCAAGTTGCTCACTTGCGCCGGTACGTGCAAATTTGCGTAAACGCCGTAAAGCAACTTTGATATTTCGCGTACCAAGCTCAACGTCACTCGACAGGTTTTTATATTCGCGTTTATCCCAAACCTTCGCCGCAGAGAAGTTACGATTACCATCTTGACCAATGCGCACACCCTCTGGATTATATCCGTAAGCACCGAAAGGCGACGTGCCACCGGTGCCAATCCATTTATTGCCGCCCTGATGGCGTTTTTCTTGCTCTTTTAATCGCTCTTGCAATGTTTCCATTAGCTTATCGAGTCCGCCAAGTGCCTCAATTTGCTTCTTCTCTTCGTCGCTGAGCACCTTCTCCATTTGCTTGCGAAGCCATTCTTCAGGGATATTTTCATCAAATAAATTGATTTGCTGTACGCCCTTAAAGTATTCAGCAAACGCTCGGTCAAACTTGTCGTACTGACTCTCGTCTTTGATTAAAATGGTGCGCGCCAAATAGTAAAAGCCATCCATATCCGCGTACACAACCTGCCCTTCAAGCGCGGCCATTAAATCTAAGTACTCAGTAATGCTAGTGGCAACTTTGTGTTTTCTTAAAGTGAAGAAAAAATTAGTTAGCATTGCGCCGCGCCATAAACATCAGCTTTTCAAATAAATGGATGTCTTGCTCATTTTTAAGCAAAGCACCATAAAGTGGAGGTAATGCATTTTTCGCATCCTTGTCGGCAATCGCCTCTGGCGGAATGTCGTCTGCCACTAACAACTTTAACCAGTCAATTAACTCAGAGGTCGAAGGCTTTTTCTTCAGGCCATTTACTTCTCTAATTTGGAAAAAGCTGCTTAAGGCAGTATCTAACAGGCCTTTCTTTAAGTTGGGAAAATGCACTTCTACAATTTGTCGCATTTGGTCTTCGTTCGGAAACTGAATATAGTGAAAAAAGCAGCGACGTAAAAAGGCATCCGGCAATTCTTTTTCATTATTCGACGTAATGATCACGATTGGACGCTGAGCCGCAACAATGCGTTGCTGTGTTTCGTATACGAAAAACTCCATCTTATCGAGCTCGAGTAGCAAATCGTTTGGGAATTCGATATCTGCTTTGTCTATCTCGTCTATCAGTAGAACAGGTCTTTGCTCAGCAGAAAACGCCTCCCAAAGCTTTCCTTTTACGATGTAGTTACTGATGTCTTTAACTCGTTCATCGCCGAGTTGAGAGTCACGCAAACGAGAGACTGCATCATATTCATACAGACCTTGTTGAGCTTTTGTGGTCGACTTAATGTGCCATTGTAAAAGCTGCGTATTTAAAACGCTGGCGAGCTCTTCTGCAAGCATGGTCTTGCCGGTTCCTGGCTCACCCTTAATTAACAGTGGCTTTTCAAGGGTAATAGCGGCATTTACCGCTAGCTGTAGTTCTTTACTTGCAATGTAGTTTTCGGTACCTGTGAATCCCATTCCTTCTCTCTTCTATTTTTAATAAGATATAGCAAAAAAAACCTTTGCTTTTTTATAAGAAAGCCTAAGCTTATAACTTTCTATTAGCGTTGATTTTACAAATATTATTCTTAGCTAATGTAAACATTTTACGCATAACACAACACTTAAGTTTATTGATATGCTGTAATAAGCAAATGAGATAAACCCACAAGACAAATAAAAGGATTCTGCAACATGAACGTATTTGACGACAGTTCACTGGCCATCGGCAATACCCCGCTTGTTAAACTTAACCGTATTGTTTCGGGTAATGTGTACGCAAAAATTGAGAGCCGCAACCCAAGCTTTAGTGTTAAGTGCCGTATTGGTGCGAATATGATTTGGGATGCTGAGAAAAAAGGCATACTCACCCCCGATAAAGAAATCATTGAAGCAACCAGCGGAAACACCGGTATTGCCCTAGCATTCGTTGCAGCGTCTCGTGGCTATAAAATTACGCTAACCATGCCAGCGAGCATGTCGTTAGAGCGCCGTAAACTACTTAAGGCACTGGGTGCAAACGTTGTGTTAACTGAGCCACCCAAAGGCATGAAGGGCGCGGTAGGGAAAGTTCAAGAGTTGATGGAAGCGAATCCTGATAAATACGTAGCAATGCATCAATTCGAAAATCCAGCTAACCCTGAAATTCACGAAAAAACCACAGGCCCAGAAATTTGGGAAGCTACCGACGGTAAAGTAGATGCGTTCATTGTGGGTGTAGGAACAGGCGGCACCTTAACCGGTACCTCTCGTTATTTGAAAAACACCAAAGGCCGCGCAATCACTACAGTAGCAGTAGAGCCTGAAGATTCACCTGTTATCACACAAGCTTTGGCAGGTCAGGACTTAACCCCTGCTCCTCATAAAATTCAAGGTATTGGTGCTGGCTTTATTCCAGGCAACCTAGATTTAAGCCTTATTGACGAAGTTGAGCGCGTAAGTAACGAAGAGTGCTTTGAAATGTGCCGCCGTTTGATGAAAGAAGAAGGTATTTTAGCGGGTATATCATCGGGGGCAGCAGCCGTAGCAGCAAAGCGTTATGCTGAACGTCCTGAAAATAAAGACAAAGTCATTGTAGTCTTATTAGCAAGTGGCACGGAGCGTTACTTAAGTAGCCCATTATTTGCTGGCGAATTCTCAGAACAAGAAGAAGTACAATAAACCTATCAGCTTCAATGAAAGAGAGCTTCGGCTCTCTTTTTTTATGTC
>CAYQMI010000049.1:0-17592 GCA_964418575.1 uncultured Glaciecola sp. | reverse complement strand
CTTAAACAGGATTCAGGTTACTTATGTATTCGCGTTATTGGTCGATACTCAAACTAGAGGTGACCGATTCAATGAAGTACATATTTTTAAGCCTATTTTCGATACTTGTAATAAGCGCTTGTTCAAGCGAAAAAGAAGAAGATATTTCCGCTGGACGATACGGTATGATGAGCACCGACACGCCTCAGTATACGGCAATATTGTTTATGCGTGCCCTTTACAATGACCCTAATCTTGACGTTGTCATTGAGCTATCGGATGAACGTTTTGCGCGCATTATCCAAAACCATCACACTAACAAAAACGTCCAGCGTCATATGCTGAACTTGCGCTTGGATGAAATGACAGCAGAACCGATCTCAGGTGGCACACTGCTGCTGTCTGATGTTCAAAAAGAAACGGATATTGAAGTGAAGATTGTGGGTAAATTCGAAGGCGAACAAGTCGTGGATTTAAAGACACTGACCATGGTTCGCGAGAAAGGAAAGTGGCTAGTGGTTGATATTAAAAATACCATCCCCTAGCCACAAAATTTCTTAGCGACCGACTGCGAGTCCCTCTCTGCGAGGGTCTGCGCCGCCTATCAACATTCCGTCTTTAATTTGCACACCGTGAATACCGCTATTTAAATCAATAATCCGAACATCATGTCCTAGCGACTTGAGATCAGGGGCAAGTGCTTCAATGCTGGTACCTTTCTCAAGCGCGGTGTAATCATTACGATTCGTGAAGCGCGGCGCACTAATCGCCTGCTGAATATCCATGTCAAAATCCACAACATTAATGATTGCTTGCGCCACATAATTAATAATACGGCTACCGCCCGGCGAGCCCACTACCAAAGCGAGCTCTCCATTGTCGTCGAATAACATGGTGGGAGACATACTACTGCGAGGCCGTTTGTGCGGCTGCACACGATTGAGCACAGGCTTGCCATCTTTTTCAGGAGATAGTGCAAAATCAGTTAATTGGTTATTGAGTAAAAAGCCCCCTACCATTACACCAGAACCAAACATAAACTCTATGCTGGTAGTCATTGATACTGCATTACCATGCTTATCAACAATCGCAATATGACTGGTACTATTGAGTTCATAGGCGTCATCTTGAGCAAATGCATAGTCTGGGTAGGGATTTCCTGGCTCAGCTTTTTCATAGGGCTCATCTAAGCTAACTAATTGATTGCGTGATGCCAAATAGTCACTTTCTACTAATGGTTTGGCTGAAAGTCCCATAAAGTCTAAATCTGCTAAATATATTGACCGATCGGCAAATGCTAGCGAACTTGCCTGACTAAAAGCATGCACCATTTCAGTACTTTGAGGGCCCCAACTACTCACATCAAATTGTGCTAAAGCGCTTAAAATTTGATACACACTCACTCCACCAGAGCTTGGCGGTGCCATGCCGCAAACATCATATTGACGATATTCAGCACACATAGGCAAACGTTCGATTGCTTGATAGTCTCGTAAGTCGCGAGTGCTCATTTTACCCGGGTTAACCGGCGCTAAGCGAACAGCCTCTGCAATTTCTTCCGCAAGCGGACCTGAATAGAAATAATCAACGCCCTTGTGTGCAATGTTTTCTAAGGTGTTAGCAAGCTCTGGATTTTTTCTTATTTGACCTTCTGTTAACCACTGCCCCTGAGGTTTAAAATAGCGGTTTGCCGCTTCAAATTGATTAAGGGCTGGGTGCAAGTCTCTAGTCAACAAGCCTGCTAAACGACCAGATACCTCAAAGCCCTCTTTGGCTTTGTAAATAGTGTCGTTAAACAGTTGTTGCCAAGGAAGCTTGCCGTGTTGGCTGTGCGCTTTGTCTAATGCTTTTAGAACACCCGGAACACCCACTGACTTGCCGCCAACAACCGAATCACGCCAGGACATCACTTTACCGTTCTTAAAAAATACATCCTCGCTAGTATTGGCAGGGGCAACCTCACGACCGTCATAGGTATGCAATCGCTTTTCCTGATTATCCCAATACAAAATAAACGCGCCACCACCAATGCCTGATGACTGGGGTTCAACAAGGGTTAACATTGCTTGGACTGCAATAGCTGCGTCTAAAGCAGAACCTCCCTGCTCTAGCACCTTATAGCCCGCGTTTGATGCGTGTGGATTAGCGGCAGAAACCATAACGTGCTTACCCACAACCGCTTTTTTAGCATCCCGACCGGTTGCGGCTTCTGGTTCTCTATCTTCCCAAGGTGTTTGCTGTGCTTGTACAGATGGATTAATTACGGGTTTTGCTTGCTGAGTATCTTGTGCAACTGCATTTGCGCTTACCAAAAAAGCCAAGGCGCTCAATGAAGGGACAGCCCTTTTAAATAAACATACCGCACCATTGCTTAGATATGTTCCACATATACTATCTTTCACAGTTAATATTACTCCCTTAAAGTGGTTTTAATCGTTGCTATTACTATCGCCGTAATCTATTGAGGTTTTGAGTTTGTTATATGCGCAAGTAAATTTAAAAGAATATTGTCAATTACTTGAGTATTTTCCCGAGTTAACTTATAACGAAGTAGTCGGTCTTGTTGGTCTTAGGCCTGAACCAATTAATTTATTAAAGCATGATGCGAAAATAAAATAAATGACGAACTATTTACAAGGAAGGTTCCTAAATGACCGATACGGCTGATAATAAGCATTTACCATATCAAAACTATCTAAGTTGCCTGCTCATCGCAGGGATTTGTTTATTTGCGTTTTTCCTTCCTGATAGCATCTATCAACAGCTTGTGTTGAGTCAAACAGGCATTCGTCATTGGGAGTTATGGAGAAGTTTAAGCGCGCATTTTGTTCACACCAACCACTGGCATTTACTGTTGAATCTTGGTGGTCTGCTACTTACTTGGCTATTATTTTTTGAATATTTTAAATGGCACAGAATACTTTTTGTCGTTCTTGTTTGTACCATTGGCTTATCTGTACTTCTATTGGTGACCGGTAATTTGGAGAATATTGCATGGTATGCTGGGCTTTCAGGTACCTTGCACGGCATATTTGCCTTTGCACTGCTGTTAGACATTAGCACCAAGCGCAAGTCGACTTACATATTAATAGCCTTAGGTCTATCAAAACTGCTCTACGAACAGTTAGGAGGCTCTACCTTACAAACGGCATCTTTGATTGGTGCAAACGTAGCCATTAACGCGCATTTATGGGGAGCTGTATTGGGAGTCGTAGCGGGTTTGACCGTTAAGTACTCTGGACGCGAGGCGGTTGCCAAAGAGAAAAATAATTAGGCGTTTACACAATTGCAAACGCCTAAGATATTACTAAAGGTGAGTTTCAAATAACTTATGAATGCGACGATATTCATCTAACCAAGAGCTAGGTTGAACAAAGCCATGAGGCTCAACAGGATAAATCGCAGTCTCAAAATCTTCTTTCTCTAACTCAATAAGGCGCTGTACAAGCCTTACAACGTCAACAAAGAACACGTTATTGTCGACCATAGGCGCATTCATCAACAATGGTTTGTTTAAACCTTCTGCGAAATAAATTGGCGAACTACGCTCGTAGGCAATTGGGTCTACATCAGGTGTGTTTAAAATATTAGATGTATAGGGAGTATTGTAGTGTGCCCAGTCAGAAACTGGACGCAAGGCTGCGCCGGCTTGGAATAATTCAGGCTCATTAAACAAAGCCATGAAGGTCAAAAAGCCACCGTAAGAGCCGCCATAGGTGCCAATGCGCGCGCGATCAACATTCGCATTATCAACCAGCCAGTTCACGCCGTCTTTCAAATCTTGAACTTCAGGCGTACCCATTTGGCGATAAATAGCGGTACGCCAATCTCTGCCGTATCCTGCTGAGGCTCTAAAGTCCATATCCAACACTACATAACCTTGGCTAATAAGTAGATTGTGGAACATGAATTCTCTGAAATAACCAGACCAACCCAAATGTGCATTTTGTAAATAACCCGCGCCATGATTAAACACGACTGCGCGGCGTTTTTCAGCCTCTACGTTTTCGGGCATGTAAACACGAGAATAGATAGGTTGTTGGGTATGAGAAGATGGCACAGCAACAATAGAGGGTGCCTTCCAGTCAATAGATAAAAATGCATCGCTAACCGTGTTTGTTAAGCGCTGGGCTTCACTTTGCGGCTCAAGTTTTTGCACATAAAGCTCTGGCGGCATAGTGAGTTTGCTGTGAGTTAATAAAAGCTGGGTTTCATCAGGGCTCAAGACAAAGTCAGTCATACCATTTAGGTCGGTTAAAGCTTCTGTGTCGCCGCTTGCAAGCTCAGTGCGATATATTTCAAAAATCCCCGGGTGCTTCACATTCGCTTTGTAATAAGCGTGGGTACCGTCTTTTGATAGACGAACATCGTCCACAATGTAATTGCCTGAGGTAATTTGACGAAGTTCGCCATCTAGCGGCTTCACGTACAAATGGGAATAACCAGACTCTTCCGATAACAAATACAGCGAAGATGTATCTTCTATCCAGCCAAACTGATTAAAGCGGTAGTTTACCCACGCATCGTCGTGTAAACGGTGTTGAGTAGTAAACGCATTGTCGGCGCTTGCATCTAAGGTAACAATCCAGCGGTCTTTGTTGTCCCAAGCTTCAAGCATAATAGCAACATGGCTAGAATCATCTTGCCAGCGGATTGGCATTTCAGTTGCGTACCAGTCAAACAACAAACCAATATCTCTGGGCAAGCGATTAGCTTGATACGTTTCGCCCTTGGCTTCAGCATTTTCACGCTTTTCATTTTCTAGTACATCTTCGTTATAGCCAGGCAGGTTTACAAAAGAAATTTTCTTCTTAGTATTCGCCGCCACATCCACCAAGTAAATGTCATGGCTTTGTGGCTTTGCATCTGCAACGCGCTGGCGCACAGACTGAGACGCTATCCTGCCATCTTCTTCGATGTAATCAGGCATGATATCGGTATCATTCCGAGTCGCCTTATTCTCGCGGGTTACCACAATGGCATAACGCCCATCGCCCGATAAACTGGCCAGTACATTGGTATGGTCTTTATCAAAATAAATCTCAGTGGACATCACCGCGCTGTTTTGTGCTTTAATTGCGTTGCGCAAATCTTCGCGATCTTGGCGGTTCTTTCGCTGCACATTTACATAATCAATAAGTTTTAGCTGCTCTTGAGCAATGTAGTCTTTCGGTGCTTTGACGGCTTTTGGCTCCTCAGCAAACTGCCAAGACATTATTTGCTGATAGTTTGAACCGTCTGCATCAATACTGTAAAAACCATTCCCAACTTGAAAAGACACACCCGAGTCTTGGAAGTATTGCAAGTTATCTGCTTGTGCGCTGTCTCGCGTGAGTTGCACTACTGTATCGCTACCACGAACTTGGGCGAATACGTCACCTTCATATATCCAAGCAACAAAGTTATGGTCTTTGTCATCAACATATTCATCGAAAGAAAGTTTGTGAAGGTCAGTTAAGGCGACTTTGTTACCGTTGCCTGATTGCACATCGGTAATGTACAAGTCTCGTATAATTGAACCTTCTTGTTTGCGTGAATAAAGAATATGCTGTGAATCAAGCGAGAAAAACGCATCTTCAGGCTGGCGTCCTAACCAGTCTGGGTCCGCCATGATTTGTTCCATGGTAAGTTTTGCAGTTTCACCAGCATTTGCAGTTCTAACTTGATTAGATTCTTGCTGCGTTATTGTCTGCGTGGGATATGCCCCTGCACTATTACTTGAGGCAGAATTATTAACACTTGCAGTATTATCTTGCGTTGCCGTACATGCGCTAACCATAGAAATGGCTAACACGATTGCGCTTAATTTAATTGTTTTCATAGGCGTTTTCATCTTGTTATTGTATTGACGTTTAGTAAAACGAATAATTGCGTAGCAGGCCTCAAGCAAACGTAAACTTGGTTCTAAATTGCTGTTGAGACGATGATGTCTTGTATACTCATTGGTATATTTTCATTTGTTACTACGCTATATGACATAATCACGACCATAGTTTACACGCTTGTGATCTAAATAAAATCCTCTGCAATATTAATCAATAGCTAAAAGCAAAAAGCACAGGCGGTTGCTAACTCCCTCTTGCTCATTAAATTTAACAAATAAGGTAAAACGATGAAAAAAATAATAACTACTGCGGCGCTCATGCTAGCGGCAAGTCTTGCAAACGCTAACCAGTGCCCAGACGTGTTGAAGCACATGAAGCGCAAGCTTAATTCACAAGAAGTGGTAAACCTTTGTGAGGCATACAACGGTAAAGCAGTATTATTTGTTAACACGGCCAGCAAGTGTGGCTTTACGCCCCAGTTCGAAGGTTTAGAAGCGCTATATACAAATTTTAAAGACGATGGTTTTGTCGTTTTAGGTTTTCCATCAAATGACTTTGCTCAAGAGTATTCAGATGAGAGCAAAACCGCAGAAGTATGCGAACTGACTTACGGTGTAAACTTCCCAATGTTTGAACCAATGTCAGTGAGAGGCGATAGTGCTGATCCACTTTACGCAAAATTAGCAGAAGAAACGGGAAAATCACCAAAGTGGAATTTCAACAAATACCTAATGGATAAGAACGGCAAGGTTGTTGCTCATTATGGCTCGCGTACTAAACCCGACGACGAAGATTTTATAAAAGACGTAACCGCTGCGCTGGCAGTAGAAAATACGTCTGATTAAAATCAACCCAGTGGGTACTCAATTTTAAAAGCGCTTTTAACAAGCGCTTTTTTTGTGTCGCAATTAAAAATTGTTTTGCCATAAAACATAAATTTCAAACAAAAAAAGCCCCGCAAAAGCGGGGCTATCAACACACTCAACTAGGAACACACTGCTAACAAATGAATGCTCATTAACAAGCAGTTACTTAGTTAGTCTACCGCTAATTCATTTAGTTCAATTATTTCTTCAGAAAATTTTTGCCATGCTAAATTTGCTGATTCTTCGCCCATTGCTAGCCCTTCAATATATATAAAATTAAGGGACTTAATACCAATAAACGCTAGGAAGTTTTTTAAATAAGCGCTCTGCGTATCTAGTTCTGTACCTTTGTACTTTCCGCCTCTTGCCGCCAAAATAGTCGCCACTTTTCCGGTAAGTAGTCCTTCAGGACCATTTTCGGTGTATCGGAAAGTGATGCCCGCTCTGGCAATCCTATCGAAGAATGCTTTTAACACAGATGGAATACCAAAATTGTACATCGGCACTGCTAACACAACTTCATCGGCCTTTTGCATGGCTGAAATGAAGTCTTGTGAATATGAGGCGAGCTTAACTTGCGTATCTGTTCTAGATTCAGGGGCTTGCGCCCAAGCCTGCATCTCTTCTTTTGTTAAATGAGGAAGTGATAATGCCATTAGGTCAATCTGTTCAATCGCCACAGATTCTTTTGATTCAATGGATGCTATGTATTGATTAGCTGCCTTTGTACTATTTCCGTCATCACCTTGTAAACTGCTATGTATTACCAATATATTTTTCATTGCTATATCCTTTTGTATGTTGGAATTATCATACATGTCGATATTTACGAAAAATATTGCAATTAATAGTCGATTTAGTTCAATTTATTAGAAAGGATGAAAGATTTAAATAACTAAGTTAACTGAGCGAGTTAAGTGCTTGCTCAATATCAGCAATTAAATCATCAATGTTTTCGATACCGATACTGAAGCGAATTAGCGAATCGCTGATCCCCATTTGCTGGCGCTGCTGCTCACCGTTTTCGTAAAAAATAGTGGTGGCAACTGGCAAAACCAAAGTTCTAGTATCACCAAGGTGTGTGGCACAAATAATTAAGTTTAAGGCGTTTATAAAAGATCTCATGTCAATTTCATCAACAAGCTCAACGCTTAAAATGCCGCCATAGCCCATATCAAAAAGAGACCTTGCTCTTGTATGTTGAGGATGCGCGTCTAAGCCAGGATAAAAGACTTTATTAAACGCTTTGTGTTGATTAAAAAACTGAGCTAAGGCCATAGCATTGCTGCATGTTTGTTGCATCCGTAAGTTTAAGGTTTCACAGCCTACCGAAATTTGATGAGCAGAACCTGGCGCTAAGGTCGCGCCCATGTCTCTTAAACCGCGCTTGCGAATTTGTGTCAGGCCCCATTGAGCACTGTCGGGAACTTTATATTTATCGGCAATATTTGCGTAACGAGTCCAGTCAAAATTACCCAAATCAACAACTACGCCACCTAGCACATTGCCATGACCACCAATGTATTTTGTGAGTGAGGTAGCCACCATTGACGCGCCTAGCGATTTTGCATCTAACATACACGCTGGTGTCATGGTGTTATCAATAATGAATAAAATACCTTTATCGTTACAAAGCTGAGCGATATTAGCTAAGTCTGCGACTTGTGTACCTGGGTTAGCAATAGACTCGCAAAACACTATTTTTGTATTGCTGCTAAGTGCGCTTTTAACCTCATTTACATCGCTTACATCTACATAACTAACATCAATCGCAAAGTTCGCAAGCGTCTGGAAGAAGCTTAATGTGTTGCCGAATAAATATTTGCTCACAATGATATGGTCGCCAGCACTTAACAAAGAGAACATTGTGCCGCTTACACCAGCCATACCCGTAGCGAAAGTAACCGCGCCTACTCCACCTTCGAGCTCGTTGAGCATATTTTGTAGCGCAACAGCTGAGCCAGATGAACTTCTAGAATATACATGCCCTGGTTTTTTCCCCTGAAATACGGCTTCTAACTCGGCCACATCCTTAAATTCAAATAACACTGAATTGTTGGTAGCTTCGTGCACCGCACCATATTGAGGACGATTAATAAGGCGGTCAGAGTGGACCAATTGAGTGTTGTTAACGCGCTTATTCAATGTAGTAAGTTCACTATTGTTAAATGGCTATAGAGTGCGGTTTTAGTCATTTACGATGTTTAAAATCGAGTATAAAGAGCTAAATGCTTAATTTAGTTTGATGTTAGCGAAACTAGCCTCTATTGTATAGCCAGCTTTCGGATTAAATAGTTCCCTTAATTATTGTTTATCAATGTGTATTTTATTTATAGCTGTTGAGCAGCACCCAAACTTCCCCCTTATTATTGCCGCGAATCGTGACGAGTTTCACCCGCGTCCGACACAAGCTTCAGCATTTTGGCCTGAATATCCAGATGTGTTAGCAGGCAAAGACTTAGAAGCCGGTGGCAGTTGGATGGGCGTATCGAAGCAAGGTAAGCTTGCCGCACTGACAAATATCAGAGCCCCTGGAAAAGAGCGCGCAGACGCGAATAGCCGCGGCGAGTTAGTGATGGATTTTCTATCAAAAGACTATAGCGGCAGCGATTATTTGCGACACTTATCGAAGAGTGCAGGTAAATATAACGGTTATAATTTACTGTTCGGCCAACTCGATAACCTTCAGGTGTACAATAATTTCGAAGATTCTGTATATAGTTTAAATAAAGGGATATACGGGCTTTCCAACGCCAATCTGAATTCGCCATGGCCCAAGCTTGATTTAGGTCGTAGTGAACTTGCGAGGTACTGCCAACAAAGTGCTGAGCTGAATATTGAACATCTATTCAAGCTTTTAGGCAATAGTTCGCAAGCAGATGATGAAGTATTACCGCAGACGGGCGTTCCTATTGAGTGGGAGCGCAGACTGTCATCAATATTTATATCGTCTCCTGAATATGGAACACGCTCTAGCACCGTACTACTGCTAGATAGCTTTAAACAAGTATTTTGGCAAGAGCGCAGCTTCAACCCTCAGAGCGATGTAATCGACCAACAAACTTACCTTTTTAAGTTAACGCAATCAAATATGTAGCTCAGGTATTGCATTGTTGTTTTTATCGTCCTTTTTGCTCGAACTTTTACACGATTCAGGCATAATACGCGGAGTCTGACTGGCCTATTCTATTTGCCGGTACTCCACATACATTTTTGTGTTATCAATTAAGAGGAATTTTGCTCGTGTTCGAAACCTTACCCGCCCTTGCTCCTGATCCCATCCTTGGCTTATCTGCTGCCTTCAAAGAAGACCATAATCCTAAAAAAATCGATTTAGGCGTAGGTGTTTATAAAGACGAGCACGGAAACACCCCAATTCTTAAAGCCGTAAGTATGGCTCAGGCTGTTTTGCAAGAACGCGAAACATCAAAGGTATACATCACGCCGCAGGGTCATCAAGGCTACATCGACGGTATGCTGAATCTACTGTTTGGCAATAACAGCTCAGCATTGGCAGATAAGCGCATTGCAGCCGTGCAAGCACCCGGTGGATGCGGTGCACTGCGCATTTTGGCTGAGCTGCTTATTCGTGTAAACAAAGACACTGTGGTTTGGGTGAGCGATCCTACATGGGCAAACCACATCCCTCTACTCGGTGATGCCGGCATTAGCTTAAAAACCTATCCTTACTTCGATAAAGAAAGCGCCAGCATCAAATTTGACGAGATGATGGAATGCTTAAAAGACGTAGAAAAAGATGATGTCGTATTACTGCATGGTTGCTGCCATAACCCAACCGGAGCTGATCTTAGCAACGAACAATGGCAGGCAATTGCAAAGCTGGCTGCTGAAAAAGGATTTCTACCTTTTGTTGATGTAGCATATCAGGGCTTTGGTGATGGACTACAAGATGATGCTTACGGACTGCGCTTACTCGCCGACAGTGTTGATGAAATGATTGTTGCCGCCTCTTGCAGCAAAAACTTTGGTTTATATCGTGAACGTGTGGGACTTGCCGCAATTCTTACTAAAGACACAAAAACCGCAAAAATCGCACAATCACAAATTCAGTCTGTCGCCCGCGGTATTTATTCTATGCCACCATCATACGGCGGCGCATTAGTCGATATTATTCTTGCCGATCCTAAGCTGTATAATGTTTG
This sequence comes from uncultured Glaciecola sp., assembly GCA_964418575.1. Classification (GTDB taxonomy): domain Bacteria; phylum Pseudomonadota; class Gammaproteobacteria; order Enterobacterales; family Alteromonadaceae; genus Glaciecola. The sequence continues at coordinate 6,759 of CAYQMI010000049.1, read as the reverse complement.
GGCCGACGAAGTAGCGCAAATGCGAGATCGCATGATCACCTTGCGAAAGCTGCTTGTAGATAATTTGTCTGCACAAGGTGTTGATAAAGACTTTGACTTTGTGAACCAACAAAAAGGCATGTTCTCATTTTTGTGCATTGCACCAGAGCAAGTGCAGCACTTGCGTAAAGAGCACAGTGTGTATTTTGTTGACTCTAGTCGCGTTAATATTGCTGGAATCAGTCATTCAAACGTTGAAGTGCTTGCTAAGGCAATTGCAGATACTTTAAAAGCATAATATTTACTTTAGTTATTTTTTCGGGCACCGAGTGTGCCCGCTAACCAGAAGCCTCAAATCCTTCCAAACCTTATCCCTGACGATAAGGACTTTCGTTAAGCAAGCAAGGACTGTTGAAGAGACCTCACACAAACTGCCTCACTTACCTTGTGACCTCTGCTATCGAGTAACTACATAAAGGGAATGAATAATACCCGGTACGTAGAAAAACAAACACAATACAATGTTAATCAATAAATGCTTGTCGGCACCACTTTTAAGAAAAACGGCTAAAGGCGGCAATAAGATGGCCAAGACGATAAGTAAAAGCTTATTCATGGTATTTCCCTTTTATAATTATAAGTAGTTGAGTATTTGCGAACTTTTTATGCAATACGCGTTCAAATATACAACAGTAAAAATAAAATTACGCCATTAAAAATTATTTGAATAATTTAAATTAATTAAAATTTTTATTAAAGATTCTGATATTCTTACCGTTATAGATTGTGAGTTAATGCGTCAAACGTCGCAAAAAGCACAAAACAAGAATAACGAAGTACCGATAACAAGAGGAAAGATATGGTTATCCCTACTCAGTTTTTGCCCATACATACTAATAAAACTAAACCAGCAAAACGCCGAGCAGTGACCTTTGAAAAAACCGATAGCGAAAGCGACAGCACCAAGCATACTGTGTTTGGACAGGTTATGCGTTACGAGCAAAGGGAAGGTAAAGACAGAAGAAAGCGCAATATTAAGCCTTTACTTGATACTCGAAGCGGCCAAGACAGACGCTACGAATCGAGAAAAAAACGTATTGACGTTAGTGCATAAATTATAAAAGCCCGCTTATAAAGCGGGCTTTTTCATTATTGCGTGCGCAAAAATGCTTAAGCCAACATGCCACCATCAACTACTACACATGCCCCGGTAGTATAGCTAGACGCGTCTGAGACTAGATACAAAACGGTGCCGGCCATTTCATCAGGGTCAGCAACTCTTCCTAATGGAATAACTTTTAAAGCATGCTTGAGAATGTTGTCATTGGTAGTAAGCGCTGAAGCGAACTTGGTATCGGTAAGTCCTGGCAATAGCGCATTTACTCGAATGTTGTGCTTACCACATTCTTTAGCAAAAGCCTTCGTCATGCTGATAACAGCTGCTTTTGTGATGCTGTAAATCCCTTGCATATCACCTGGTGTTACGCCGTTTACAGAGGCGGTATTTAAAATCACACCGCTGCCCTGCTCTCGCATTATTTTTCCAGCCTCAATCGACATAAAGAAATAACCGCGAACATTTACATCAACCGTTTTGCTGTAGGCTGCTAAATCAGTATCCAGAATATGTCCGAAATAAGGGTTTGCAGCGGCGTTGTTCACCAAAATATCTATTTTGCCAAACGCATTTTTAACATGCTCAAACAACGCTGTTATTTGCGACATCTCGCCAACATGGCAGGCAAAGGCTGATGCTTTACCGCCATTATCGCGAATACTCTTGGCCACTTCTTCACACGCTTCAATTTTACGGCTCGATACCAGAACATGTGCGCCACGTGAGGCTAAAAGTCTAGCAATAGACTCACCAATACCGCGACTTGCTCCTGTTACTACTGCGACTTTGCCAGTTAAATCAAATAAATCTTTCATTTACATCACTCCTAAAGCTTCACTTATGCACGTTATGCCAACATGCCGCCGTCTAAGGTGAAGGCATGTCCATTCATAAAGCTGCTTTCATCGCTACATAACCATGCAACCGCACCCGAAACTTCTTCCACTTTTCCGAGACGTCGCATTGGACTTGCTTTCATTATCGCTTGCTGACCGCGCTCATCGAGCTTTGCCAAGGTGTTTTGCACCATTGGCGTGTCGATAAAGCTAGGGCAAACTGCGTTAAAGCGGATGTTTGCTCTTGTGTACTCAATGGCTGCAGACTTGGTCAGGCCCATTACGCCGTGTTTAGCCGCGCTATAGGCAGAAATCATCGGCGATGAGCGCAAACCAGCCACCGAAGCAACATTAATTACATGACCGCCCTTGCCTGCCATGCAGGGAATTGCGGCCCGCATGCAGTGCCAAACGCCTTTTAAATTAACCGCGATATTACGATCAAAGTCATCGTCGCTTAGTTCATGCAAAGGTGCAGGTTTGTGATCAATACCCGCGTTGTTGATCACTACATCTAATCCGCCCAAAGTGCCCATAGCAAAGGTAAAAAGCGCTTTTACTGAGTCAGCATCGGCTACATCTACCTTATGAAAACTAATACTATGCCCTTCACCTGCGGCCTTGTCAGCAATATCTTTGCCCGCTTGTTCGGCTAAATCGGCAATGACTACCTTAGCACCGCGCTGGGCGAGTAAAACCGCACTTGCCGCACCAATACCAGATGCACCGCCGGTTATTAATATGCGCTTACCGGTTACGTCTGCTGCTGGATAGCTCATATTATTCACCTACTTTCAAAATAAGCTTACCGAAGTTTTCGCCTTTAAACAGCATCATTAAGGTATCTGGGAAGGTTTCGATACCATCCACAATGTGCTCTTTCACTTTCATCTGACCAGACTGAATCCAACCGCCAATCTCTTTCATGGCAATGGGGTACTCTTTAATGTTATCAAATACTACGATGCCTTCCATACGTGCTCTGTTAACTAGGAGCGATAAATAGTTAGAAGGACCTTTTACCGGCGTTGTGTTGTTGTACTGGCTGATTGCGCCACAAATAACGATGCGTGCTTTGAAGTTAATTTGTGTAAGTACGTCATCAAGTATCTGACCACCTACATTATCAAAGTAAACATCTACGCCCTTCGGACAAGCTTGCTTAAGCGCTTTTTTCACGTTTTCGCTTTTGTAATCAATGGCAGCATCAAAGCCTAACTCGTCGATTAGGAACTGGCACTTATCTTTGCCGCCAGCTATCCCCACTACTCTGCAACCTTTGATTTTAGCAATTTGACCCACCAAACCGCCAACTGCGCCGGCAGCACCAGATACTACAACGGTTTCGCCTGATTTTGGCTCACCTGATTTGAGCAGGCCGAAGTAACCAGTCATACCTGGCATACCCAACACGCCTAGGTACGTTGATAGTGGTGCAAGATTTGGGTCTACTTTGTGTACGCCTTTGCCGTCGCTTACCGAGTATTGCTGAACACCCGCGTAACCAACCACGTAGTCACCTTTGGCAAAGTCTGCATGCTTACTTTCAACGACTTCTCCTACTGTGCCCGCGCGCATAACATCACCAATTTGTACTGGTTCAATGTAGGATTTAGCATCATTTAGCCAACCGCGCATAGCAGGATCTAGCGAAACATAATGCACTTTTACTAAAAACTGACCGTCTTGAATGCTAGGTATCTCGGTTGTATCAAAATCCCAATTTTCGAGTGTAGGTTCGCCTACTGGGCGTGATTTAAGTTTCCACTGTTTATTCATTGTCATTGTAATATCCCCTTAAAACCAGTCTGGCTGCATTTGCGAGCAAACATCGTTGTTATTGTGTAAAAGTTGAAGGTCGCGCTCAATACAAGGTAATTCCCAATCCAAGTAGTATTTTGCTGCTTGAATCTTGCCCATATAGAACGCTTTTGCAGAATCACTGTCTGCTGATGGTAATTGTTTCTCGGCCGCTATCGCTTGGCGCACCCATATCCAGCTCACTACTATGCTTGCAAAAGCATTCATCAAGGCCTGCGCGTTTGCCGAGAGCGTAATTTGCTGTTCGCTTTGTAGCGCTTGTCCAACATGTGTTAATAGCGTGTGTAACTTACCTAAGTACACAGCGAGCTTTTTCGCTAGTGCTGCCGACTCAGGCGTTGTGATTTCCTGTAAATCAGATTGAATTTCTTGCTGTAGTACTTTTAAACCTAGACCATTCTTTTGCCATAGTTTACGAAAGGTCAGGTCTAAAGCTTGAATACCGTTAGTTCCCTCATGGATTGGGTTTAAGCGGTTATCGCGCCAAAATTGCTCCGACAAATATTCACGCGTGTAACCTGAGCCACCTAAGACTTGAATCCCTAAATCGTTGGCTTTAGGTCCATATTCAGACGGCCACGCTTTAAGCACTGGTGTTAATAAATCCAATAGTTCTTGGAGCTCTTCTTTCTTGTTTGTATCGTCGCAGGTATTAATTCTGTCAATTAAATTAGAGCCATATAAACACAGGGCCATTCCGCCTTCGGTATACGCTTTTTGTGCTAGCAGCATGCGCTTTACATCGCCGTGAGCAATAATAGGCGCGGCAGGATCATCTGGTTTATTATGCGGTGCGACCCGCCCTTGAGTGCGGTCTTTGGCAAAATCTAAAGAGTATTGGTAGCCTCTGTAGCCAATCATCGCAGCCCCAAAACCTACGCCAATTCTCGCCTCGTTCATCATCATAAACATGTAGCGTAAACCAAAGTGTTCTTCACCGACTAAGTAGCCATGGCAATCGCCATTTTCACCAAAGGTTAAGGCGGTTGAGGTAGTGCCTCTGTATCCAAGCTTGTGCAGTAAACCGGCTAATTGCACGTCGTTACGCTCGCCTGGCTCGCCGTTTTCGTCCAATCTGTATTTTGGAACAATAAACAAAGAAATGCCTTTTACACCAGCAGGTCCACCCGGTATTTTTGCCAGCACTAAGTGTACAATGTTATCTGATAGCTCATGCTCACCGCCAGAGATATAAATTTTCGAACCTTTTAAGCGATAGCTGCCGTCTTCTTGCTTAACTGCAGTTGTGTGAATGTCGGCCAGTGAACTGCCTGCATGAGGCTCCGTTAAGGCCATGGTCCCGGTGAAATCACCGGTTAGCATTTTTGGCACAAACTGCTGCTTGAGTGCATCGCTAGCAAAATGATTAATTACATTCACTGCGGCTGACGTTAAGAAAGGATAGGCGGTCGTCGACGGGTTTGCTGCCATGAAGTAGCCAGAAACTGCCGTCATCACTGATTCTGGGAGCTGCATGCCACCATCTTCAAATGAGTAGCGACCAGCGATAAAACCTGCCTCTCTAAAAGCATCAAAGGCCACTTTAACATCAGGCAGCATGCTTACTTTTTTACCGTCAAATGTTGGCTCTTGCTTATCGGCAATGTGATTGTGCGGTAAGAATAACTTTGCTGCCATTTTATGAGCGGTGTCTAATACGGCGTCAAAGGTTTCACGATTGTGCTCGGCAAACCTTTCATGCTCGCATAAAGACTCGCAATTGAGTACTTGATAAAGCTGAAACGGAAGCTCCATATCATGAATAAGGGTATCTGCTGCCATGGTTACCTCTATAAGCTAAGTGTTAAAAACTGGATTTGTTTACAATTTGTTAAAACATATATTAGCTTTCTCAAAGATTTTCTTTTAGTGTCATTTATGCCAATATTATGGCTATAAAAGACATCTATTTATCTCATGAATATATATGTCTTCGCTTTGGCTTTGAAATCAAAGCGCACGCATATATGAGGAAGCTATGCCCTATTACAAGAAGTATCGAGTCACAATTGTTGGTTTTGACGGTGCGCTAGCCTCTGTTATAAGCGGAGCGATGGATATATTTTCTTTTGCTGGGGTTTCATGGCAACGCTTTAATCAATTACCTCCAGAACAAAGGTTCAGCGTGAGCCTTGCTAGTTTGCAGCAGCGCCAAGTGGAATGCATCAATCGAATTAGCCTACATGCACATGAGGCAATAGAGGATGTGAAAGAAACCGACATTCTTCTAATACCTACCATTGGCGGCTCTATTGAAAAAGTATTAGAGAAAAATCAGGCGCTTTTACCCCATTTGATTCGTCTGAGCCAAGCCGGTTGTGATGTTGCCAGTAATTGTTCAGGCGCATTTTTATTGGCAAAGGCAGGACTATTAAAAAATCAAAATGCGACAACTCACTGGGGCTATGCCGATTTATTTAAGAAAATGTTCCCTGATGTTAACTTAGCAATCAACCAAATGATAACGCAATCAGACAACATATACTGCGCTGGCGGTGGCGCCGCATTTCATAACTTATGCTTGCTATTAATTGAGCGTTATTGCGGTCGTGAAACCGCTAAACAAGTTGCAAAAGCACATGTCATTGATACGCAGCGCAGCAATCAAAGTGCTTTTGCCAACGTCAGATTGTTAAAACAGCATCAGCAGCCAGACTTGATAAAAGTACAAGACTATATCGAGGACAATTACCAGCGCCCGATGAGCATTGCCGACCTTGCCGATATGGTGAATATAAGCACACGCACGCTCAACAGGCAGTTTCAGAAATGGGTAAATATGCGTCCGATTGAATATATACAAACGATAAGAGTTGAACAAGCAAAACGTTTGCTCGAGGCAGGTCATAAGCATGTGCAATCACTTGCGCTTGAGGTAGGTTATGATGATGCAGCTTCGTTTGCGAAACTATTCAAAAAAAGCACGGGATATACTCCGGCACAATATAAGACAAAATTTCATCAAGATTTCGATATTTAGCGGTTTTTATCTACAAGTTTTGCTAA
>CAYQMI010000048.1:0-26685 GCA_964418575.1 uncultured Glaciecola sp. | reverse complement strand
AAATCAATAATCTTTAATTTTTCGTCTTTACTTAAATCCAGAGAAGCAACTAAATCCTGAAGCAATGTATCGTCTATAAACTCATGGCGTGTGAGCAGCTCTTTCAGCTCCTCTTTTGCATTTGGGTTTATTTCGCTTACTCGCGCTTCGGTGACGCTTTCGGCGTTTTCGCTCAGTTCATCAATGCTGGCAATAGTTGCTGTCATTAATTCAGAAAATTCGGCCATTAAAGGCGGCGGGGCAGAGGCTTGCTTTAATTCTACTTCGAGTGCCTTACAACAGCTAAATAAAGCATTCAGACCTAAGTTTCCGGTGATGCCTTTAGCCGTGTGCACCTTCATTTTCGCCTGCTCAAAATCACCTTCTTTGACCTTTTGCTCAACGTAGCTTGGGCTGTCAACAAACTGATCTTTGAATTTCCCTAACATTTTATTGAGTAGCTCAGCATTGCCACCAAGTTGCTTTAAACCAAATTCATAATCTACAAGTTGAGGCTGTTCTTGCACAGGATACCCTTTTCATCTTTTTTTTCGCATGCTGCTTTATTTTGCTTAGAGCCAATAAAGTGCAGCTTCGTGTTTGTCAGCTTAATACAATTAAAGGGTCACAACAAAGTCTTTTACAAATCTGCTATTATTCATCATCATGTGTTGCCTATTTACATGAAAGCGGCACACACGTTTAAGGGTATTCAAAAAAAATATGATGAAAATGTGTTTAAAATCGTTTCGTAAGACGCTAGGTATGGCGTTAATGCTAATTGTTTGTATATGGTTGAGTTCATGCGCTTCACCAAAGCAAGCTGCAGTTAATGAGTCAAAAAGTGTATCGGGCACGCAAACACAGGATTTAGTCCTACGCGGCGAAACAATTTCGCATTACAAATATCAGTTACCCAATGGTTTAACGGTAATATTACACCCTGATGATTCAGACCCCTTAGTGAATGTGAACGTGACTTATCATGTAGGCTCTGCAAGAGAAGAGTATGGCCGTTCGGGCTTCGCACATTTTTTTGAACACATGATGTTTCAAGGTTCGCAGCATGTGGCGGATGAAGAACACTTTGAGATAATCACTGAGGCGGGCGGCACATTAAATGGCTCAACCAACACCGACATAACAAATTACTTTCAAACCGTACCTGCTAATCAGCTTGAAAAGGTACTGTGGCTTGAAGCCGATCGCATGGGCTTTTTATTGCCCGCCATAACCCAAGAAAAATTCGAAAATCAGCGTGATACCGTCAAAAACGAACGGGCGCAGCGCGTTGATAATCAGCCCTATGGTTTGCGTTCAGAGCGAACTGGCGAGGCATTGTATCCGGTAGGGCACCCATACTCATGGTCAACCATCGGTTACGTTGAAGATTTAGACAGAGTCGGCATGAATGACCTAAAAGCGTTTTTTGCGCGCTGGTATGGACCTAACAATGCGGTGCTTACTATTGGCGGTGATATCGATATCGCACAAACCCGCGCATGGATTGAAAAATACTTTGGGCCTATTCCTATGGGGCCGGAGGTAAACGACACGCCAAAGCAAATAGTACAACTCACCGAGACCCGATACATTACTTTAGAAGACAGAGTGCATTTGCCACTTTTGCAAATGACGCTACCAACCGTCTACGCTGGTCATCCAGATGAAGCTCCTTTAGATGTACTTGCAAATATACTAGGAGGCGGTAAAACCTCTTTGTTGTATAAAAATATGGTGAAAAATGGCCTCGCGGTTCAGGCCTTTGTAGGTCACCCTTGCCGAGAGCTCTCCTGTGAGTTTCAAATATTTGCCTTAGCCAATCCTCAAGCTGTGTCTAATCTAAAAGAGCTAAATGAAATCATCATGGCGTCGTTGCAAGAGTTTGAAATACGTGGCGTGCAAGACGACGATTTAAAGCGCGTAAAGGCGAGTATTGAGACGGGAACTGTTTTTGCCCTGCAAAGTGTGTCGGGGAAAGTAAGAGCCTTGGCAAATAGTGAAACCTTTGAAGGTGAGCCAGACCGAATTAAGCAAGACATTGCACGTTATAACGCGGTGACTAAAGCAGATGTTCTGCGCGTGTATGAGCAGTATGTGAAACAAAAGCCAGCGGTTGTTTTAAGTGTAGTGCCTCAAGGACGCGCTGAGTTAGCCGTTGCCGAACAAAACTTTACATTGCCAGAGAGAGTGATTGTTGAAAAAGAGGTCGATTTAAAAAGTGTGAGTATGCCTCAAATTGCCGATAACTTTGACCGCTCAATTAAACCCTCAGCCGGCGTAAATAAAGCGGTAACTATTCCAGAGTTTTGGCGTTCTAATCTCAATAACGGTCTTGAGGTTGTGGGCATTAACAGTGATGAAACACCCACTGTTTCATTCACAATAAGCATGGAAGGCGGAGTTTTACTCGATACCTTGGATAAAATTGGCTTAGCGTCTTTTACTGCGCAGTTGATGAATGAAAGTACAGAGAACTTCAGCACTGAAGATTTTGCAAATGCATTGGCGCTTTTGGGCAGTTCTATTGCGGTAGACGCATCAGGTCGTTACACCAATATTTACGTGAGTTCGTTAACAAAAAATATGGCTGCGACGATGGAGCTGTTAGAAGAACGCTTGTTTCGCCCAGCATTTAATGAGGCCGATTTTTTGCTGGCCAAAGAGAGAACATTGCAAGGGCTTCAGCAGCAGCTAAAAAATCCGTCTGTGTTGGCCTCCCGCGCGAGAGATTTGGTGCTTTATGGTGCTGACAGCCGAGTTGGTTTGCCCGATGGCGGTACTATAGAGAGTATCAGCAACTTAAGTTTGAATGATGTAAAAACCTTCTACGAAGACTTTTATCGCCCTGATCACGCTAAGGTGGTTATGGTAGGGGATGCATCTGAGCAACAAGCATTGGATGTATTAAGCTTCTTAGAGAATTGGCAAGCTAAAGAGTATTCAATACCTAGCTTTGCGCCAGTGGCTTCCTCAGAAAAGGGGAAAATTTATTTGGTAGATAATCCAAGTGCAGTGCAGTCAGTCATTTCTATATTCAAACAAGCGCCTGTATTTGACCCTTACGATGAATACTTTAAACTTACCTTGGCGAATTTCCCATTAGGAGGGATGTTTAACAGTCGTATCAACTTGAATTTACGCGAGGACAAAGGCTATACCTACGGTGCCCGCAGTGGATTTATTGGCGGCAAGAATTTAGGCTACTTCAGTGCAGGGGCAGACGTATCAGCTGAATATACCAAGCAAAGTATTGTTGAGTTTTTGAACGAGATTAATCGTTTTCAAGCATCTGGCATGAGTGAAGACGAGCTGCAGTTTTTAAAAAATGCATATTCACAGTCAGATGCTTTACGCTATGAGACGCCTCGCCAAAAAGCAGGTTTTTTGATCCGTATCTTATCTTTAGACTTAGACACAGACTACAGCGCCAAACAGCAAGAAATTATTCAACAAATCGATACCACAGAGCTCAATGCATTAGCGCAAAAGTGGTTAGATACTAATAATATGAATATTGTTGTAGTGGGCGACGCTGCAAAACTTGCGCTAGATTTACAAGACTTAGAACGCGAAATTGTCATGCTCAGTGTACCTCAGTAGAGGGACTTATTTTTTTGCTTAGTGCTTTGTTGCATTAAGAACATACGTAGTGGATACATTTTTTGAGTACATTAAAAAAAGAATTTGAACAGCGTCTTGCTATATTGCAGCAAGCCAGTGTTAGCAGCACTTTGGGCGACATCAAACATGGTGTAGAGCGAGAGACATTAAGAGTCAATGATGGCGGCAGTCTTGCTAAAACAGGGCATCCAAAGGCGCTAGGCTCAGCCCTAACTCACGATTGGATAACAACTGATTTTTCAGAGTCCTTGCTTGAATTTATTACTCCTCCAGAGACAAAGCGTTCAACGACTATTGAGCAGCTTATTGATATCCACAAATTTACCTACGATAGTATTGGCGAAGAATACTTGTGGCCAATGAGCATGCCGTGCTTTATTGACGAAAAAACCAATATTCCTATTGCACAATATGGCGCCTCAAATGTAGCTAAGATGAAAGAGGTCTATCGTAAAGGGCTGCATAATCGCTATGGCAGCATGATGCAGGTAATTAGCGGTGTGCACTTTAATTTTTCACTGCCAGATTCATTTTGGCAACAGTGGTGTCAAAGCGTAGGCGTCGCCCCCGATAAGTTCGGTATTTCATCGCAGTACTTTTCGTTGGTGCGTCAGTTCAAGCGTTTGGCTTGGCTAGTGCCTTACCTATTTGGTGCTTCACCGGCACTTTGTTCATCATTTATAAGCCATCGTAAAGTGCCCCATGCCTTTGAAAAGCTCGGTAGAGGTACGCTGTATTTGCCTTATGCAACATCCCTTCGCATGAGTGATTTAGGCTATACCAGCGCGGCGCAATCTGATTTGAGGATTTGTTACAACGACTTATCAAGCTATGTGGATACTTTACGCCATGCGATTAATTTGCCAGCGGCACAATATCAAAACATTTCAGCGGGTGAGAACGGCGTATGGGATCAGTTAAATAAAAACGTGCTACAAATTGAAAACGAGCTTTATTCTCCTATTCGTCCTAAGCAAGTTGCTCGCTCGCTAGAGAAGCCTACAGACGCTCTAGAAGACAGAGGCGTAAGCTATTTAGAGATACGTTCGCTTGATGTAAACCCTTTCTCTCCGGTTGGTTTGGAAGCTGATCAAATAGACTTTTTAGATGTGTTTTTAGTGTACTGTTTATTACAGCCTTCAATAGATTTCTCACCGAGCATGCAGGCGGAGAGTCAACAGAATTTTGTAGATGTTGTGTTAAAGGGGCGGATGCCTGGCTTGCAATTAAGCGACATGGGCAATGCAACTACCCTTCAAGAGTGGGGGCATAGCGTGTTTGAAGATTTAAGCGAAGTGGCTAAAATATTTGACCAAGCCCAATCGAGCGATAGGTTCAGTAAAGCAGTTGCCAAACAAGCGCAAAAAATAGACGACCCAGCCCAGACTTACTCGCAAAAGTGGTTGTCTACCTTGCAAGAAAACAATGTAGATAACAGCATGCTTGGAATGGAGCTGGCAAAAGAATATAAAGCCTTTATCAAAAATATGGATTACAGAAACGTAGACCAGCGAGAATTTGAAAAACAGGCGCAGCTGTCGGTGCAAAAGCAGCATGAGATTGAAGCGGCTGACAGCAAAAGCTTTGATGTGTTTATAAACGACTATTTTTCGAAGTAAGGGTAAAAAGTAGGCGAAAAAAAACCCAACAAATAATGCTGGGTTTAAACACACACTTAGGGAAACACATTTAACTGGTAGTGAGAGTTCATTTGTTAGTAAGAAGTTCAAAATAATGTTTAAAAAATTTATGTGGGTTCTCTTGTCCTTATTCACGGTGCTGCTTTTAGGCGGCTGTGCAAACACTCAGCCCAGTAGCAGAGAAAACCTCTGTCATATATTTGAAGAAAAGCGTGACTGGTACGACGCCGCATCCGATATGCGCGATAAGTGGGGCGTACCCATACATGTGCCAATGGCGATGATGTATCAAGAAAGCTCATTTCGCCACGATGCGCTACCGCCAAGAGACTACGTATTTTTTGGTTTAATTCCGTGGGGCAGGGTAAGCAGTGCCTACGGTTATGCTCAAGCTAAAACAATGACTTGGGATGATTACCGCCGCGAGACCGACAGTCGCTTTGCCGACCGTGATGATTTTGATGATGCCATTGACTTTATGGGTTGGTTTATTACTAAAACACACAGCATCAACCGAATATCAAAATGGGACGCTGGCGCTCAATATCTTAACTATCATGAAGGTTGGGGTGGTTACCGACGTAAAAGCCACAATAAAAAACCATGGTTAATCAAAGTCGCGAATAAAGTCGATGCGCGCTCCAAACGATATTCAGCGCAATTGAAGACTTGTGAAGAAGATCTGAAAAAAGGCTGGTTTATGAGGCTGTTTACTTAGCTTAGTGCTTACCCTCAAACAGCGCTTAAATCAGAGCGTAAAACATGCCAATCTAGATGTGTACACATCAAAATATTGATCTAGATTAATAAACAAACTTGATGCCCCTTTTAGGGCATTTTTTTATTGATCTTGATCAGCATTTTTCCGCCAGCTTTTGCCAAACTATAGGTGTTCTTAATCAACAAGGCAGAAACTTATGTTAGACCTTCTATTATCAGATCCAGTTGCTTGGGGTTCAGTGTTAGGTATTGGCGTTGTGGTAGCAATATGCGCTTATTATGTGTATCTATTTATTCATAACGTTGCCGAAGACAACTAGACACTAAACTTGCTAGCCAAAGTTTGTCTAAGGTAAGGCGGGGCTAAGCTCTATTAACACTAGCAGCGCGCCTTTTCCGCCCCATTCTAGAGGTGCTTGGTGAAATCCTAGCACCTTTGGGTGTTGTACTAGGTAATTGGGTACTTTTTGCTTCAAAACGCCGCCACTCACGCCGTGTATTATTTGCATGCACTCATAGTGCTTGCGTGAAGCCTCATCTATTGCTGCGCTTAGCTCAAGTTTAGTTTGCTCGCTATTCAAACCGTGAAGATCCAGTAGTAACTCTGGCACTACCTCACCTCTGCGAATGCGCTTAACGGCTTGCTCGGCTTCAATATTCGGACGCGCATATTTAAGTGCTTTGCTTGGGTCAAAATGCGCTTCAAATCCGTCTGAAAACTCAAAGCTTGCAGCCACCCGCCGATGGACTTTGCTTTGACTAGTTGCGAGTTTTTTTTTCAACTTCCGTTTTTCTTTTGGATCTTGCACAAATTTGTTGTGTTTAAGTGGCTTTGCGTCTGCAAAAAGCGCACTAAAATCTTCATCAGCACTGTTATTGTGTATTTTTTTTACCATCTTTCAAAAATATCAGCGAAATCACTCAAAATAATGCGTATTATATTGCCATAAATCGGGGCTTAACGCATATATCCATTCGTGTGTTGCCAAAAGCCTTTTTTCATTGTGATAAGCTAACAAAGCCATGCAAACGGAAGCCATGCAAACAGAAACCACGCAAACCAAGATGCCAGAATCTGAAACTCATAGTCTTATTACCATTGGTGATTGGATACGCTATGCCATGAGCGAGTGTCATCGCAATGACATTTTCTTAGGCCATGGTACCGACAATATTTGGGATGAAGCTGAGTATTTAGTGTTCCAAGCGCTTGATTTACCGCTAACAATGTCAATCTCGTATAAGTCAGTGGTGTACCAAAGTAGGTTGGTGGCAAGTGAATGCGAAAAACTGGCGCGCTGGGTAAATTTGCGTGCCCATCATGCTAAGCCCCTGCCTTATATCAGCAATCTTGCGTGGTTCTGCCAGCAGCCATTCTATGTTGATGAACGCGTGCTTATTCCTCGTTCGCCTTTTGCTGAGCTGATTGCAAACAAATTTGCTCCCTTTTTGCCTGAGCATTTTAATCCAGCGCATGTATTAGATATGTGCACTGGCAGCGCGTGCATTGCCATCATGTTAGCTAAGTCTTTTGAAGAGGCTGCTGTTGATGCGGTTGATATCGATATGGACGCGCTAGAGGTAGCCTCTATCAATATCGCAAATTATCAGCTCGAAGAGCGTGTGTATCCCATTCAGTCAGATGTTTTCACTGAGTTGGCAGGGCAAAAGTACGATTTAATTATTGCTAACCCACCTTACGTAGACGCGCAAGACATGGCGGATTTACCCCAAGAGTATCATCACGAGCCAGAGCACGCCCTTGCTTCAGGCGTCGACGGACTAGATTTGACGATGCAAATAGTGACCCAAGCTGTTGAGCATTTGTGCGACGATGGCTGGCTGTTTGTAGAAGTGGGCAACAGTGAAGTTAACTTTGCTGAGCGTTTTAATGATTTACAAGTAACTTGGTGTGAATTGGAGCAGGGCGGAAGCGGCATTTTTGCAATAAGTAAAGCGCAGCTGATAGCGCAACAAGATATATTGGACGAATTGGAGTAAACAATAGGATGTCAGGAAATACCTTCGGAAAAATTTTTGCAGTGACCACATTTGGTGAGAGCCATGGATTAGCCATTGGCGGTGTGGTCGACGGTTGCCCCCCTGGCTTAGAGCTTACAGAAGAAGATTTACAAGGCGATTTAGATAGACGTAAACCCGGTACTTCTCGCTACACTACTGCCCGTCGTGAAGAAGATGAAGTGAAAATTCTTTCAGGTGTGTTTGAAGGTAAAACAACTGGCACAAGCATTGGCTTATTAATCAACAATACTGACCAGCGCAGCCAAGACTATTCTAAAATCAAAGACGCATTTCGCCCGGGGCACGCTGATTATACCTACCAGCAAAAATTTGGCTTCAGAGACTACCGCGGTGGCGGGCGCTCGTCTGCAAGAGAAACCGCAGTGCGAGTAGCAGCAGGTGGTATTGCCAAAAAATACTTAAAGCAGCAATACGGCATCGAAGTACGCGGTTATTTATCGCAGCTTGGGCCCATTGGCATCGATAAAGTTGATCATGAAGTGACCAACACCAATCCTTTTTTCTGCCCCGACGAGAGCAAACTTGAGGCTTTAGATAGCTACATGCGAGACCTGAAAAAAGAGGGCAACTCGATTGGCGCTAAGGTAAGTGTATCGGCGGTGAATGTGCCTGTAGGATTAGGCGAGCCAGTGTTTGACCGCTTAGATGCCGATATTGCCCATGCTATGATGGGTATAAACGCGGTAAAAGGCGTTGAGCTTGGCGATGGTTTTGATGTAATTACGCAAAAAGGCACCGACCATCGTGACCAAATGTCACCCGATGGGTTTCACAGCAATCATAGCGGTGGCGTGTTAGGCGGTATTTCAACCGGCCAAGAAGTACTTGTGCACATGGCATTAAAACCTACATCCAGTATTTCCATATCTGGCGAAACCGTAGATGCCCAAGGTAACTCTGCTGAAATTATCACTAAAGGGCGTCACGACCCATGCGTGGGGATACGTGCGGTGCCAATTGCTGAGGCAATGTTAGCCTTAGTGCTGATGGACCACTTGCTTCGCCATCGCGCGCAAAACGCAGGGATTGTTTCACCCACACCTGTTATTCCAGCACAGCGTTAAAACCTTGTGCGCCTGACATGGTTTGCTGACATAAGCAAAGCCGCAATGAGCACCACACAAAATCGTGTGTTGCTCGCTCTTGTTTATATTTTCTACTTCGGGCAACTGGGTGTATTTATACCCTATGTTGGCATCTACCTTGATTACCAAGGCTTAAACTCAGCGCAAATAGGCACGCTCTTAGCCGTTGTCGCCTTATCTCGTATCATTGGTCCAAATATGTGGGCGCACTTTGCAGATAAATCTGGGCAGTTGGGAGAGGTGCTGCGCTTTGGTTGTTTACTGGCGCTACTTAGCTTTATTTGTATCTTGTACGTGCATAGCTTTTGGGGCATGACCCTCGTATTTGCGAGCATGATGATGTTTTGGACAGCCGTTTTACCTCAGCTTGAGGTGATCACCGCACATGCCACTGAAGAAACGAAAGGCGGTTACGGTGCAGTGCGACTTTGGGGCAGTGTCGGTTTTATTTTTGCTACCCTCGCTTTGGGCTTTCTACTTGACCACTACTCCCCCAGAGTGATTGTGTACTCGGGAATTGTGATGCTGATGGGCTTGTTTATCAGCAGCTTTTTAATTGTGTCTACAAATAAAGAGCATAATGTGGCACCAGAGAAAGAGACTGATGCACCTCCCTCCATAATGAAAATTTGGACCTTTGGTTTTATCGTGTTTTTGCTAGGTAATACGCTTTTACAAATTAGCTTTGGCAGCTTTTATAACTTCTTCACTCTGTATATGCGAGAGTTAGATTACAGTGGTTTACAAACTGGAGTTTTTATTGGTCTAGGCGTAGCCGCCGAGGTAGTTATCTTTATTTATGCAATGCGTTTAATTCAGCATTTTGGCGTAAAGGCCTTACTCGTTTTTAGCATCTTTTTCACCGCTATTCGCTGGGCCTTACTGGCATTTCTTGCAAGCTATACTTCGATTATCGTATTTACACAGCTCATTCATGCGCTGAGCTTTGGTCTCACTCATGCCGCTTCTGTGTACTACCTCCAGCAGAACTTCCCAAAAGCCTTTCAAAGTAGAGCGCAAGCTTTGTATGTGAGTGTCGCGTTTGGCATCGGTGGTGCGCTTGGGAGCTATATTGCAGGCCTATTGTGGGAACAAGGGCAGGGCGCGGTGCAAAGCTTCGTGTTTGCAGCAGCGGTGTCGGCGATGGCTGGTTTTTGTTTATTGTTTCTTCCTAAGCCGGCAGCAGCTGTTGCACTAAGTAAATAGGGTCTTTGTATTTGCGACATTGCAGGCATAAAAAAGCCCAGATTAACTGGGCTTTCTTAGTTTGAGTAAGTTGAATACTCTAATCAATGTATTACTTATGCGAAGTTGCTTGACGCAAATTCCCAGTTCGCTAATGCCCAAAACCCTTCTAAGTAGTTTGGACGAACATTGCGGTAATCAATGTAGTAAGCATGTTCCCACAAATCAACTGTTAACAATGGCGTGACGCCATCTTCAGTGATAGGCGTACCTGCGTTACTAGTGTTTACAATATCAAGGCTGCCGTCAGCGGTTTTTACTAACCATGTCCAGCTCGAGCCAAAGTTATTAACTGCTTTGTCGTTAAATGCTGCTTTAAAGTCAGCAAAAGAGCCCCACTTAGCATTGATTGCATCTGCTAATGCTCCTGCTGGCTCACCGCCGCCATTTGGACTTAGGCTATGCCAGTAAAAGGTGTGATTCCAAATTTGTGCAGCATTGTTAAATACACCACCGTCGCTGTTTTTCACAATTTCTTCAAGTGATTTTTCAGCTAAATCGGTGCCTTCAATCAAACCGTTTAACTTCGTTACATATGTTGCGTGATGCTTACCATAATGGAAGTCTAGCGTCTCAGCTGAAATATGCGGTTCAAGAGCGTTCTTTTCGTAAGGAAGAGCGGGTAATTCAAAAGCCATGTGTAATCTCCATTGTTTTAAGCGTATTTGTGTTGATGATTAATCACCTTGTCCTGATTAAGCATACTGTGGGCAACAAGGAAGTTTTAAACCCCTGTGCTTCAAAAATTTGGTTTTGTTTAGTGTTAGGCTATATATTTCGTAAAATAGAGAGATCAAGATCACACTTATTTACGTTGAAGCATAAAATAAGCATTAGCTGAGCTTGATATTGCATAGCTTCACCCATACCATCTAAGCAGAGTAATTAATAACGTGGCGGTAATAATGGAAACGATTGATAAAATTAAAGAGCAAATTA
This sequence comes from uncultured Glaciecola sp., assembly GCA_964418575.1. Lineage (GTDB taxonomy): Bacteria > Pseudomonadota > Gammaproteobacteria > Enterobacterales > Alteromonadaceae > Glaciecola. The sequence goes on along the minus strand of CAYQMI010000048.1, from coordinate 15,410 downwards.
GCGAAAACCCAATTCTTTTATACATGAAAGGCTCACCAAAGTTGCCAAGCTGTGGCTTTTCAGCACAAGCTACACAAGCTCTTATGTCGTGTGGTGAACAATTTGCTTATGTAGACATTCTACAAAACCCAGATATTCGTGCAGAATTGCCTAAATATGCTGATTGGCCAACCTTCCCGCAGCTTTGGGTAAACGGAGAGTTGATTGGTGGATGCGATATCATTTTAGAGATGTTTCAGCAGGGCGAATTGCAAACTATTATTAAAGATGCCGCTGCTCCAGCGAAAAACGACGAGGCGTAAAAATACGCCCGGTAGTTGTTTTATAAAACCAATGGATAAAAGCAAAATGCCGAGCTGTATAGCTCGGCATTTTTTATTGTACACCTTAAAAACTGGGCAGGGCAGCCACTTAAATTTACGCTAGCCTACGTCTTTGAATAAGCTATCGTCTATTATTGTTTGGTCGATAATTGATACAGCCATGTCTATGCAAGCGCCACACTGTGAGCCCACACCCAGTTGTTTTTTCAAGTCACGAATATTACCTACGCTATTTTGGCGTACGGCTTTTTCAATTTGCTTATCAGTGATGCCATAACACATGCACACAAACATATCGTTCCTTTCTTCTCAATATCAATCTCATTGCAAATGATAATAGTTGTTATTAAGATTAAAGGCAAGCATATTTTGTGTTTATTTATTGAGCGCTTATTCGTCGGTCTTTGGCAGCGGCCAGCCGCCAAGTTGTTTGTACTTATTCACCATGAAGCAAAACAGTTCTGCGGTTTTTTGTGTATCGTAAAGCGCACCATGAGCCTGGGCCTGACTAAATTCAATACCCGCCGCCTCACATGCCTTAATCAATACGGTTTGCCCTAAACACAGCGCGGCTAAAGATGTGGTGTCAAATGAAACAAAAGGGTGAAATGGAGTACGTTTAATGTTTTGCCGAGCCAGAGCGGCATTTACAAAGCTTTGGTCGAAGGTTGCGTTGTGCGCCACAATTACGCTGCGCTGACAGTCTGCTTCTTTTTGTGCTTTGCGTATGGTTTTGCAGAGTGCTTTAAATACTTCTTCTTCAGGTTTTGCACCACGTAGGGCACAGAAGGGGTCGATACCATTAAATTCAATCGCAGCCTTTTCGATATTTGCGCCCTCAAAAGGTTCAACATGCTCGTGAAAAACCGTGTGGGGAATAACTTCGCCGTTGTCAGTCATTTTTAGTGTAACGGCTGCAATTTCTAATACGGCGTCGGTTGTGGCGTTGAAGCCTGCTGTCTCAACATCTATAACAACCGGAAAATATCCGCGGAAACGCTGTGCTAACAAATGACCTGACTCGCTCATAAATACCTAAATAATCTTGTTGTGTGAGTAGTATGCCGAAGTTCAACTTCAAGCGCTAAACCTTTTGCTAAAAAGGCCGATAAATCCCTTACAGAATCCTGACTTCATGCAGCAATAAAGGCAATTGAACCATGCTCAAAACTTTGTTTACGACAATGCTAGAACGACTGCAAAAGCTTATGTCGAGCGCGCTTCAACCAAAAATCGCCGTTTTACTAGTATTGGTGTTTGCCAGTTTATCGGGCCATGCAAATATGCGCCAATATCAGGTCGATATCGAGTCTTCGGCTTGGCTATTATCTTCGCAAACGCGTTTAAAATGTGAGCTAAGCCATGAAATTCCAGGCTACGGCACGGCCTTTTTTACCTCAGAGGCGTCTAAACAACTCAATATGGAGTTTTATTTAGACATGTTACGTTTGCCCAATCGCTATGACTCAGCCTCAGTGTATTCTGTGCCCCCAAAATGGATGCCGGGCGCAGGTAGGCGTGAAATCGCCAAGATGGATTTACGTAAACAATACGACGGAGATTTGCCATCACAAGCCGCTTGGCAGATGTTAACAGAATTAGAAAAAGGCTTTTGGCCTACGATTTATTATCAAGACTGGTTAAATCCGAACGACGCAGTTGCGGTTGCCTTAAATGCAGGACAGTTTCAAGATTCTTACTACGATTTTAGCCGCTGTATAGCTAACTTATTGCCTTATAGCTTTGACGATATTGCTTATACGGTTTTAGCGTATAAGAAAAACACCGCCGAGCTTACTAAATATTCAGAGCGCCGTTTGGATATGATTGGCGAATATTTAAAAGAAGATCTAGACCTCGAACTTGTGCTTCTCGATGGCTACACCGATAGCTACGGTGGCTCGTACAATAACCAACAGCTATCCATCAAACGAGCCCAAGAAATCAAAAGCTACTTTTCTGCCCTTGGCGTAGACGCCGACAGAATTGAAGTCACCGGCCACGGCGAAAAACGCCATTCCGCGCCAAACGACACTCGCTTAGACCGTGCTAAAAACAGAAGAGTGGTTGTGAGACTAGCTAAGAGCTAAATTAGCTTCGCTGAAGCAATTTTCCGCTATAACGCAAACTACCGTCATTACCGCACAGACAGTAATCTCCCAACAACGTCATCGTCATTACCGCGCAGGCGGTAATCTCCCAACAACGTTATCGTCATTACCGCGCAGGCGGTAATCTCCAAACGAAACAACTAAAGCCCTTAAAGGCTGTAATTCTCTACATTACAGCAATGTTTGAGAGGTTCCCACCTTCGTGGGAATGACGATGTTTTTCGTGGGAGTCACGTTTCTTCGGGGGAATGATTTATATTGCTAGTATTGTCGTATTTACTTCTCTTTGCTTTCTTCGTTGCTAAACATGTATGGCATTACTTGGTCGGTAAACAAACCGTCAATCCTACTTTCAATTAAAAGCTGAAAAGCATCTTCAGCAGGCATATCAGCCTCAATCACATCACTACGAAAAGTATAGGCATGCACGGTCAAACCAAGCTCATGAGCAGTTTTCACAAGCTCGGTGCTTTGTTTGCTTTCGAGGTTTATTACTTGCGGTATCCACGGACCTATTCCGTATGCGTAGCTAGCAACTTCTTCCAAACCTGCTTTTGTTCTAAGCGCATCGTAGTCGGTATCCGATTCATTCCAGTCGTTTTCAGCAATTAACTGAATAAGCTTCACCTCACTTTTATACTCGTGAGCAATGCGCATCAAAGCTTTAGGCTCAAAGCTTTGCACATAAATTTTGCTGTCTTTATTGTTTAAACCAAGCGCTTCAAGCTCTGCTATAAAAAGCGCTGTAATATCCACACCTTGCTCAATATGCCAAGACGGCGCTTTAATTTCTGGATACAGCCCAATATTTTTACCAAAAGCACGATTTAGTTGCCCTATTATTTCAACATGCTCTTTGAAAGTGGCGACAGTAAAATGCGCATTACCTTGATAGCGTGCTGGGAATACTTGGCTCTTATCTTCATTTTGCCGCTCATGAATACTTAAAGTTCTGAGCTCCTCCAAGGTAAAATCAATGGCGTAAAAACGACCGTCTTCACGGGCACGTTCAGGAAACACTTCTTCGACGTTGGTGACGCGTTCTAAATGAATGTCGTGTAAAACAATAAGCTGCTTGTCTTTGGTAGCAACGAGATCCTGCTCAATATAATCAGCGCCCTGCATAAAACTGAGGACTAAGGCTTCTTTCGTATGTTCCGGCAAAAAGCCTGAAGCGCCCCTGTGGGCGATTATCTCAATGGCGAATATTTTTGTGCTCAGCGTTAATAGCAAAGCGACAATCGTTAGCGTCATAGAGCTAATTTTTGTTTTGCCGAAAAACATAGAATTCCTCATGGTTGGCCAATATAAGTTACCGACTGCACTCAATACTGTTCGCTTGGGCTACATACCGTCATTACTGCCTTCGCATAGTGCTGTTCGCTTCCGAAAAATCGCGTCATTTCCACGAAGGTGGAAAGCTCTCAATACTACCGCAATTGTTCAAATAAGCTGCAAAATCTGAGTAGTCTTGTTGATTTTGGAGCTTCCTGCCTTAGCAGAAATGACATATATGGCTCATAGGCCTTACGTGTTATTTAAACTATAAAACTCAATTGTGTCGATTGTATGACGAATCATTTATACTGCGCGCTAAGTTTGAGTACAATCCATTCATAATAGGAAAATATTTTGGCTGTTCATTGGTTTCCTGGGCACATGCACAAAGCCCTTAAAGAAATAAAAGAGGTACTCAATCAAGTGGATATTTTGATTGAGGTGCTAGATGCACGCATACCTTACTCAAGCGAAAACCCAGAAGTTGCCAAAATCAGAGGTGATAAGCCTTGCATAAAAATACTCAATAAAGTCGATTTAGCAGACCCAGACATTACCGCCCAGTGGCAAGCCTATTTAGAGTCTCAAGAGGGCGTTAAAACATTTACCAACACCACCGATAACAGCGCAAAAACCAAACAAATAATTGAATTAATTCGCAGCACATGTGCGCAAAAAGACGCATCAATCAAATCAATTAATGCCATGATTATTGGTATTCCGAACGTGGGTAAATCGACACTCATCAATATTCTGGCAGAAAGAGTTATTGCCAAAACGGGTAACGAACCAGCTGTAACAAAAAGCCAGCAGCGCATTAACCTCGGTAGCGGAATTATATTGCTCGATACCCCAGGGGTGTTATGGCCAAAACTGGAAAACCCAAATACAGGATATCGTTTGGCGGCTTCAGGCGCGGTTAAAGATACCGCCATGGAGTATGACGACGTTGGCTTTTTCACTGCCGACTATCTTATTAAAGCCTACCCAGAGTTAATGAAAGAGCGCTATAAAATTGAACATGTGCCGGCAACTGAGCTTGAGTTTTTAGAAGCTATTGCAGCAAAAAGAGGCGCGCTGATGGCTGGGGGCAGGGTGAACCTGCATAAAATATGCGAAGTGCTGATAAACGAGCTGCGTAGCGGAAAGTTAGGGCGTATCTCGCTCGAAACGCCTGACATGCTCATTGTAGAGAAGCAAGAAATGATTGCCGCGGCCGAGAAAAAAATTGCTGATAAGAACAAGCGTAAGCAAAAGTTCAAAGATGGTTCGTTAACACCCGATAAAAAAGACAGAAAAGAAAAGCGCGACGAAAAAAGACAAGAGCAAAGTCAGCGCATGAAGAAAAGACCGAAGTAAAAGAGTCTGCTTTATTGATATCTCAACATTGAAAAATTTACACAAATTTTGCTTAAAACTCCTATTTGTGTGCCTGCGCACTCAATATAGTTAGATAAAATAAACTCCAAGCTATTGTTTTAATTTAATATTTAAAAAATATTAAATAGCCACTTCGTGGCATCCTTCCTGCAATTTTGCTTACAATTCAATCAGCTTGTGGAGTACCACCATGTCAAACCATCAATTTAATTATTATTTTATCGCTGACGACGTAGATGTTGCGACCGATGTGCTTTCACATCTCAAAGAAGCCGGTCTTGACGATGAAAATATTGGCGTTGTAAGTAAAGACAGCGATATCGTGCTGGCCGATTTACCGCAGGCTGATTTAAGTGAAAAGTCTAAACTGCCAGAAGCACTTAAACGTGGTGTTCTGTTAGGCTCAGGCTCAGGTTTATTGGCCGGTGTATTACTTAGTGCATTCCCGGTAGCTGGTTTAACTTTGGGAGGTGCTGCCATTGTTGGTATGACAGCAGGAGGAGCCGCATTTGGCGCTTGGTCAGCCTCTATGATTGGGGTCAGCGAAAACAGCGATTTAGTTAAACGCTTTGAAGATTCAGTGGATGCAGAAAAAACGTTGATCTTTTGCTTATTACCGGATGCGAAACAACAACAGATGCTTGAAAAAATAAAGGGCAATAAAAAATTAATTAGCGGTGAGATATCAGAGTAATTTAAATCTAAGTTCTGCATTGAAGATGATGAGCTGTAAACGTTGACAGCATTTATAGCTGCCGTTCCAAAGTCAGAATTATCCGACCCAATAACTTCGTTTAAAGAATATCACGATAAAATTAGAGCGGCGCTTGATATGTTGTTTTCTGGCTTTTAAACCAATACTCAATTATTTGTGGCTTCCTCTGTTGTTGCGATAGCAAGCTAAAGTAACGTAAACTCGGGATACGATTAGGATGTAAGTATATTTATGCCACCAGACACCACAAATGCTTCAAGTGAAGTGACTCCGGTAAAAAAAACCCGAAGAAAACGAGGGCAAACTCGTATCGCAATTATAGAGGCCGCGATAGAGCTTTTAATGCAAGAGGGGCCAAGCGCCTTAACTACAATTAATCTTGCAGAAAAGGTAGGCATTGTACAGTCAGGTTTTTACGCACATTTTAAAACGATTGAAGAATGCTTACATGCGCTTGTTCATGAAATAGATTTAAAGGTCAGGCAACCTCTAGCAAAGCAAATGGTGCAGCTTCGACTAACGGATGCCGGAGACCCGGAGTTATTAGAAGTGTTTTATAAGCAGCTCTTTGATTTGGTTGAGGAAAACTGGAAACTTATGGAAGTCTTTCTACATTTCAGAGGCGACCATTCCATTGTTGGAAAGATGCTTAACGATTTTGAAACAAGCATGGTACAAGACTTAACAGAACATTTGCGGGCAATTAGAGATGTGACCACACAGGAGCCTGCATTTGGAGATGCATCAACAAATCATTTAAATGTGCTGTCCCACATGATGCTAAATCAGGGTTTGGTGGGCATGTATCACTGGAAAATGGGTAATATTAGTAAACAAACATTGGTCAGGTTGTTATCGCAACATATCTCTAAGATTGGTCCGAGTGCCCATGCCGCAGGCATCGGTTCCTAAGCGAATATAACAAAACTATTTTTTGGATAAGACGGTGGATGTTGCGCCAAGATGCTTATCTTTTGCATACATTGTTGCTTTTTCAATATTTTCGTCGCTGAACTGTCTTTCAAATAACCTCTGCACAACATATGGCATTTTTAGCATCCAGCTCATTTTTCGTGGCGCAACAATCTCGCGCTGTCTTTTATTTATCCCATCAACCGCAATTTGTGCAACCTCAGTAGCAGAAATAGAAGAGGAGTCAGCTGAATTGACGTTTCCCCACAAATGCTGCATTAGCTCGTCTGTATCGCGCGCTTCTTCACCTTCACTTTTAACAAAATTTGGGAACAGGATTCCCGTCTTGATACCCAAATAGCGCACCTCTTGCCTAAAACAATCTATCATCGCATATAGTCCAGCTTTAGACGCGCAGTAGGCAGATTGCATAGGCGAGCGACCCACAGCCGCCGTAGAGGCAACTGATAAAAAATACCCGCGTGTTTGCGCAAGGTAGGGCGTTGCAATGCGCGCCACTCTGTAAGAGCCCGTCAGATTGATATCAAGTATCTGCTGAAAATAGGCTTCATTAGATAGTTCTACACTGCCTGAGCCCATTACTCCCGCGTTTGATACTACAATATCAACCCTCCCAAAAGCCTCGGTTGCAGCATCGAAGGCAGCCTGAATGCTTTGAGAGTTACAGACGTCCATTTCTACAGCAATGGTATTTGGAAGTTGTGCAGCCATTGTCTCTAACTTATCAAATTCAAGTCCGGCAAGTACCAATTTCGCTCCGCGTTTATGCAATTCAATAGCAATTGCCCTACCTATGTTGCGGGCAGGTCCAGTAATAAAAACAACCCTATTAACTATTCTTTTATCTTTCATCTATCGATTCACTTTTAGCTGTGGTTTTTTCGACTGGCGCCAATGAAATACTTTCTTTTATAAATGCAATTTGATCTTCTATCGCGCGCTCAAATGGTTTGCCGTGATAAATTTCAAAATGCTCAATGTCATAATTGACAAAACGGCCATGAGGTGCATTTTTTGCTGCTTTTTGTGCAGGCTCGGGTGGTGTTACCACGTCTTTGGTCGCTATTTGCACGAGTAGAGGACATTTAATTTGATGAGTATTAAGGCCAGGACGCCAGCTAACGATTTCCAGAAAAATCCGCGGTGTGCAGCGGTTCTCCCAATTCGCATCAATATTTTGTTGCCATAAGTCATCTGGCATAGCATCTGCTGAAGACATAGCTGCCAAGTCGCCCGGGTAACCAATGTTTGCGATATAGTATGGGTACTTACCCCGTTTTTCGCGCCATCTATCTCTGAGCGCGCAATACAGTAGTGGCAAGGCCGTTTTGATTGAGCCTGTGTTTGCTTTGCCGTCGGCAAATGGTGCCTGAGCGATAACTGCTGCTATTTCTTTATAACGAGAAGCAATGTCCATTACATGTCCACCGGAAAGAGAGCTACCCCATAAAATAAGCGAATTTTCATCGCAGAATGCTTGTTGCTTGCACCATGCAATAATATGTTCGTAGTCTTGATGCCTGCGGGCAACCGACATCCACTGACGCGGCCAACCTTTGGAAAGACCAAAACAGCGATAATCGAATAAAATAACGTGCAAACCCGCCTCTGCAAAGCGGTCGCCATAACGAAGTAATGCACTGTTGACGGTGCCTCCAAACCCATGAGCCATTATAATGGTGGGCGCTTTTTTAGCGGTATTATGCTGACTGTATTTGTGCCAGATCGCCATTTCGTCACCGTTGTAATCAACGAAAAACTGCTTCGTTTTAATATTTTCAACTTTTCGGTATTGATATGAGTGCATGCTAAGATTCTCTCGCGTCTATCGGCTTAGAGATTTCTTCGCTGATCAAGCCTTGTTTTTTCATTTCTTTGAGCATGCGTTTGCTATAACCACGGGGCATAAAGCGCACCATTAAATCCATCATCTTGGCGTCCATACCAATTAAAATTCGTGTGTTTTTTTGTTCGATGCCCTTAACTATGGTCGCTGCTGCATCCTCTGCGCTGGTAATAAACGTTTTTGAAAAGCTTTGTTTATCGCTAACGCGCTCTTCTTTTGTGCGGCTGCCGGCGGTGATGGCAGTTTCAGCTATATTTGTTTTGATGCCCCCAGGGTGAACCACCGATACTGTGAGATTTGGATAGTAGCTAAGCGCCTCCATTCTCAATGATTCAGTAAAGCCTCTCACCGCGAATTTAGAGGCGCAGTAGGCGCTTTGTAGATTGACCGCCGACACACCAAATATAGAGGATATGTTCACGATGGATGCTTCATCTCGTGATGCTAAATGCGGTAAAAACACCTTGGTGCCATAAACAACACCGTAGAAGTTTATGTCCATAACGAGTTTTAAATCTTCTTCTCGTAAGTATTCAACCGCTACCGCTTCATGAGCAATACCGGCGTTATTAATGATCCCGTCTATTGCGCCGAATGTTTCAATGGCTTCATCTTTAAACGTTTCCCATGCTTGCTTGTCAGCGACTGAAAAAATACTGGTAACACAGGCTTGAGAAAGCATTTTGCTGGTTTCATCTAATGCGGCTTCGTTAATATCGTTGAGCGCCAATTTCGCGCCTTTTTTATCCAACGCAAGAGCCAATGCTCGGCCTATACCTGAACCTGCTCCAGTGATAACGAAGGCTTTATTTTTGAGTGCTTGCATAGCTCGACTCCATTTTTATTATTTTTGCTTGCGTAAGTGCATGTGATTCTCGTGTGATGGGATATTTAATGCATAACACTATGGCGAATAGAAACAGGACCAGAGGCACAGGACCAGTCATCCATACAAAAGCTTGTATAGTGCTTTCAGACTGATCTATTTGCCCGGCTTTGTGCTCAAATACCGATAGGATAATAGCGTTGGCGAATACGCCAATGGAGCCTGCACATTTTGTCATAAACAAAAAGCTGGAGTAGACCAGTCCTTCTCTTCGAATACCGTGCCTCAGCGTGTCTTCGTCGACACTGTCGGGCAGCATTGCGATGGGGAATAGGTTGATGGATGAAATGCCAATACCTGAAAGTACAGCAGCCATATAAAGCATAGGTGTAGCGCCAGTACGAGGTAGAAATGGCACCATCGCTAAAAAGACAATATAGATAAGAATGCCACAAATCATGGCTTTGGATTTGCCGAAGCGTCTGCCAATAATAGCCCAAAGCGGAAAAGAAATGATGGATAGTAAAAAGATCGCACTTAGTATCGTTTGTTGTTCACTGCCGGGTAGATTAATTACCGACTCCAAATAAAAGGGCAGCATGGACTGCACAATAAGTGTGGCAATCACTGTAATCACATTTATGCTCATGACCAGCACAAATCCTCGTTCACGAAACACGCTGACAAAATCCCGAATTAAATGCACTTTTGAGGATGCTTGTTCAGCTTGTTTGCTATCGGGAATGAAAAAAACGAATGGCAGATAAAAAATTAACCCAAGCACCGTGAAACAACCAATAGTCAGCCACCAAGCACTTGCAGGGGAGGTAGCGAGTTCAGCACCTTGTGAAAACTGTAAAACTAAGGCCGGTGTTAAGGCAATGCCAATTAATACTGCTAGCATCACAAACACCATATTGTAGGTAACTTGCTTTGTGCGCTGATCATATTCTGGCACTAACGCGGGCAACATTGCGTGGCGAGGAATAGATATAAGGGTATAAAAAAACGAGAACACCATAAAAGCCAAGCTTGCTAAAGCGAATTGCACATAGCTATTTGTGCTAATGCTAGGCAAGTACCAAATGGCAATAAAGGCAAGCGCTGCCGGTATTAATGACCACGTAATAAAGATCTTTCGTCCAACCTTGTGCTGCATTCTGTCCGATAAGCGACCAATGAAGGGATCGAAAAAGGCGTCGACCAGTCGACCCAATAGAAACGCAGTTCCTGCCCAGCCAGCGGGCATCTCTAAGATATTAACGAAGTAATATAGCAACCAAGAATTTACGATTATAAAGCTGAGCGCAAGATTCAACTCCGGCGTCGCGAAGGAAAGTCTCTTTGGCAAGGTATCGATTTTATTCACATTCATAAAGTAAACGCGCGCTCATTCCTAAGAAATGTCTAATTGTTTAATTTTTGTAAAATTAAAGTTGCTTTTTATAATATTTAATATGATAGTAGTATCAGTTAATGTCAAGTGATATTCAAACTTTCAAATAATAAGTAAACGGTTGGAGCGTTCTAACATGGCACTAAACAATCATCAAAAGCACACTTTACAAACAACTCGGCTTCCGCTAGCACTCATCATCGCGGGTCTTTTTTCCTCCTCAACAACCTTGGCTCAAACAGCTCAAGCAGATGAAGTAAAAGAGCAAGAGATGCTTGAGGTGATTGAGGTTACGGCGCAAAGGCGCTTGCAAAATTTGCAAGAAGTACCGGTTTCGGTAACGGCAATATCAACACAGGCGCTGGATGATGCCGCCGTTAAAGATATTTTTGACCTTGAGGTTACAGTGCCTGGTTTGCAAACATTTATTACGCAAAGCGCCACTCAAGTTAATTTAGACATTAGAGGGATTGGTACCTCTGCGCAGAACTTTGGCTTGGAGTCTTCGGTCGGTTTGTATATCGACGATGTATTTAGGGCGAGACAAAACTCCATTATTACCAACCTTGTGGATATTGAAGCGGTTGAGGTTTTACGTGGCCCGCAAGGGACTCTGTTTGGTAAAAATACACCCGCAGGCGCGGTAGTGATTCGAACAAAAGCGCCTCGCCACGACAGCCCAGATGCATTTGTGGAGGCAACCTTTGGTAACTATGGCTTAATGAATTTTGCCGGTGCCACTAACGTAAATATAATTGAAGATGAATTAACTTTCCGAGTGACTGGCTTTACCAGTAACCGCGACGGTTACGTAGGTGACAGAGTCTTTGGTGATGATGTTATTAACGACAGGGATAGATACGGCGTGCGAGCGCAGCTGCTATATACGCCTACTGATGATTTGCGTATTCGAGTAATTGCTGACTATTCAGAAATCGATGAGGTTTGCTGCGCGGCGCCAGTGTTCTTAAGTAATTTTCAGTCCCGCGATGTTCCTGGTTTATTTGGAACCGATGCCATATTTGCGCAATTAGGCGGCACAATATACACCGGTGAAGAGTTTTTTGAATTAGAAACCGCGGTGAATTCTCTTCCCATTTCGCAAAACGAAGATAAGGGTGTATCAGTCCAAGTTGACTACAACATTAACGACCGTTGGGCGCTAACTTCAATTACTGCAATGCGAGACTTTTTCTCTCGCGATACAGTAGACGGGGACTTCAGTGATATTGATTTGGTTACGACGACTAACCGAGCAAGTCAGGATTCATTCTCGCAAGAGCTGAGATTAAATTATAGCGGAGACAGGCTAAACGGTGTGATAGGGGCTTATTACTTTAATCAAGACCTTGATTTAGATTATCGCATCGATATGGGCAATCAATTTATTGGTTTTTATAACGCAGCGATTTTGCCAAGCTTAGAATCATCACCCCTTGGTCCGCTGTTAGACGGACTTAATCAACTCAGTGCAGCCACAGGCGGTCTAATTGCGCCACTCGCAGATGGTGTTGGTGACGGCTTTAGTTTTCCGCATATTGCTTTGCAGGCGCACACATCGTACGCGCTTTTTGGTCAGTTTGACTACGAATTAAGTGAAAACTGGGTGCTTACGGCAGGGTTACGGTATACCGATGAAAGCAAAGATTTGCTCAGCGAGTTTTCAGAATTAGACCCACAGGGTAATCAAACAGTGCCAGCAGATTTTGCTGCAGCCGGTGTAGCACTTGCGCAAATTGGTGCAGGCTTGGCTGTTGGTCAATTACCAACGCCAGAGCAATTGGCGCCTTTAGTGCCGCTTCAAACTGTTGGATGGGCATGGCCATTTGTTGCGCCAGCTACCACGCCACGACCCACTATCGATACAACCTTAGACGATAGCCAGACTACCGGTACCTTAAAATTAAGTTATACGCCCAACCGTAATACGCTTGTATATGTATCCTATGGGACGGGTTATAAATCAGGTGGTACCAACACCGATAGAATTGCGGCAGGTTTTAATCCTATTTTTGATGCTGAGACTGCTAAGTCCTATGAATTTGGTGTTAAAAAAGATTTCCCCGATCAAGCGCTGCGAATCAATGCGGCTATTCATTCAACCACAATCGAAGATTATCAGGCCAATACATATAATGGCGTTGGTTTTAACCTGCAAAATGCGGGCAAGGTAGATTCCTTCGGTGGTGAAGTAGAAGTAACATGGTTGCCTACTGATAATCTGGAACTGAAACTTAACTACGCGCATATAAAGAACGAGTTTGACGAGTTTGAAGCTGGCTCCTGTTATATTGCCTATACCTTCCATACAGGGATTGATGATCCAGGTAGGCAGAACCCTGGCGATCCGTTTTGTTCAAAAGCAGGAGAGGGCTTTCCAGGCTCACCCGAGAATAAACTCAATGCTCAGCTAAGATATGATGCACAATTGTCAGATAATATTTTTATGTACGCCGTTATGGAAGGTGTCTTTAGTTCCGACATTGTGCGCGACGCCAATTTAGACCCCCTAAAACATCAACCTGGCTACAGTTTCTTTAACGCTAGAGTAGGCTTTGATTTAGATGATTATGATGCTGAGGTGTTGTTGTGGGCGAGAAACATCACAGACAAGGAGTATTATGGTTCAGCTATTTTTGATACGACTTTGCAGGACGGTAAATTAAGTGCGTATACATCTGAGCCTCGCACATTTGGGGTGACATTGCGCAAGCGGTTCTAAAGGATTTGTAACAACAAAATATGCTTAAATTGGGCTATTTTCAATTTAGGAAATAGCCCAATTTTTTTGCCACTTAATACGCGCTTTTTATGTTTGAGTCTTTATTATTTAAACTCTAAAATATCATCCACAATTTTACCTTTACGAAAGGTTTTAACATCTTGCGAATAGTTCCAGCCCATTTTCCATGGGTGTTCGTTTCCTTGTCGAGGCAGTTTGTGTGCAGAGCGTTGGACGTAACCTGCGCCAAAGTCCAATAGTGGCCTCGTTTCCATTGTGTCAGCCGCAACTGCCACACAGGTTGAGTAGTTCTGATCATCCATAAGATTGAGCAAGCGCGTGAAATACTCACAAAGCAGACCGACTTTTAAGGTCCATGATGAGGCGGTGTAGCCAACGGCAATCGCAAAGTTTGGTATACCGCTTAAAAGGGAGCCTTTGTAAACGACACATTTTTGAAGTTGTACAGGTTCACCATCAATCTTTGGCTGTATGCCACCGAGGGGAGAAAGATTTAGTCCTGTCGCTTTCACGATAATGTCCGCTTCAAGTAATGCACCTGATTTAAGCCGTATACCATTAGCTTCAAATTGCTCAATATGATCTGTCACCACCGAGGCTTTACCCTCTTTAATAGCATTAAAAAGATCGCCATCAGGCACCGCGCACAATCGTTGCTCCCAAGGCTTATAAGACGGATTAAAGTGCACATCAACAGGGTAGTCATCAGGCAGTGCCTTTATATTAACGCTCCTTATGAGCTTGCGCACCAGAGACGGAAACCGCATGCTCATCTGATAAACGACACGTTGTTTTGCAATGTTGAATCGTCTGGCAAAACGATAAGCACGTTCTTCACTAAAATATTTCCTGCAGAGGGCTGCAACAGGATCCTCAGAGGGAACAGGCATAATGTAAGTGGGCGTGCGTTGTAACATGGTCACATGCTCTGCTTGTTTTGCTAAAGCGGGAATAAGCGTCACCGCTGTGGCGCCACTGCCAATAACCACTATTTTTTTGTTCTGGTAATTTAGAGATTCTGGCCAGTGTTGGGGATGTATCACCTCGCCGGTAAATTTCGCTTCATTGTTAAAGTTTGGGCTGTAGCCCTCGTCATATCGATAGTAGCCTGCTGCATTAAATACCCATTGAGCCTCTACCAAACTGCGTTTTTTAGTTTGGGTTTGTTCAATAGTTACATGCCAACGTTTAGCGCTAGATTGCCAATTTACATCAACGACCTTGTGAGAAAAAAGAGTCCTTTCATATAGCTTATTTTCTTTCGCTGTTTCTGCAATGTAGGCTTTTATGTCGTGGCCATCTGCGATAGTTTTTTTATGAAGCCACGGCTTAAATTCGTAGCCAAAGGTGAAAAGATCAGAGTCAGAGCGAATGCCTGGATATTTAAACAAGTCCCAGGTTCCCCCCAAATCTTCGCGCGACTCAACGATTAAAAACCGCCGATTTGGACAGGATTTCTTCAAATGATAGCCTGCACCAATACCTGATATGCCCGCGCCTATAATCAAAACATCAACTTGCTCTAGTGCGTCTATGTTTGCTGTTGACGCTTTTTGTTTATTTTTACAAAGCGCCTGATTCATGCCGGCATACCATCAAAGGTCTCGTGTCGACATATTTCAATCTGATTGATGGCATAAGCTGGGATGTAGTTAAATCCAAGTAAGCACAGTTGTTGCTCGTATCGTTTATTGGCGCGCGATAAAAACCAATTTGTTTGCATTGTGTAATTCATTGAAATATATTAAATAATAGTATTATCATTTTAAGTTATCACTTATTTACATAAATTCAAAGAAAAAGTAACAAGATTGTATCGATACGTGGGGACACCAATACCTCAATAAGTGTGCATGGAC
>CAYQMI010000047.1:21442-28175 GCA_964418575.1 uncultured Glaciecola sp. | reverse complement strand
AATCTGCCATGCTGAGATTGAAAAGGTCAATGATTCGTGAAGATGGCTTCTTTGTAGAAGACATATCAAAGAATGGCGGTGGCCTAACTTTTACGTGGACTGACGAATTAAAAGCCGTTCTGGACAAAATATGTCAGTTATCTAACCCTGAATCAGAGTATTTATTCGTTAGCGAAACAGGCCAACCTCATAACGCTAGCTCATTTAAAAGTGCGTGGCAGCGAGCAATGAAAAAAGCAACGGATAATGAGCTTGAAAAACCATTTGCAGAAAGATACCTAAGAAACAAAGCGGTAACTGATGCCCATGACTTAGAAACGGCCAGCAAAACGGTTGGACACACAAATCCGTTGGTAACCAAGCTACATTATTGTATGCTTGCAGATAGAGTAAATCCATTTTGCAACAAAGCTTAGTTTTTGGAAAAAATGGTTTTATTTGGAAATGTGAATTGGGGCGTAGAATTAAAAAGCCCCGCAATCTCTTGCGGGGCTCTTGGAATAAATGGTGCCTCGACCCGGGATCGAACCAGGGACACGCGGATTTTCAATCCGCTGCTCTACCAACTGAGCTATCGAGGCTTTCAGCAACAATTCACTTAATTGCTGTGGACGCGTATTAAACGGATTTACGCCCTCTAAGTCAATAGCTTTTTGCTAAAACTATGGGATTTTTTGTCCTTTTAGTCACTATTTAAGCAATACCGTGGGTAATTGATTATTTTGTAGGCGGAACGTAGCCCTCAATTGTGGGCTCCTCACCTTCAAATAAAAACGCGACCATTTTTTCTTCTAAAAATGCACGGTCGGTAGCGTTCATCATATTGAGCTTATTTTCGTTAATCAGCATGGTTTGCTTTTTTTGCCACAAGGAAAACGCTTCTTTAGAGATATTATCAAAAATACGCTTGCCTACTTCACCCGGGTAGAGCTGAAAATCCAACCCATCAGCTTCTTTTTTTAAATATTCACACTGTACTGTTCTGGCCATAATCTTTGTCTGTATCCTTAATTCTATAAATGTTCGTTTTCAATACTTTTCAATATCTTCACAGTCGGTGCTGCAAGGCCAACTTCTGACTTTTGATGTACGTTGTACCATATCGCTGTATCTTCTTGTACTGAATGCGCAGGAGCTGCCGCCAATGGTAGCAATATTGGGGTGATCTCTAAATGAAAATGACTAAAGGTATGTCTAAACTGCTCTAGCTTTATTTGCTGTGCGTCGCTGCAATTTAGTGACGCTAATTTTTCATTTAAGCTTTCATCATCTGCTTCTACAAAGCCCCAAAGTCCTCCCCAAATGCCTGATGCAGGTCGCTGCCTTAACATCACACTACCTTGGTAAAATGGAATGAGCATAATGGTATGTTTGGTGGGAATGGATTTTTTTGGCTTTTTATTTGGTAATTCGCTTTGCCGTCCTTGTGCATAGGCAAGGCAATGACTCACCACTGGGCAGCTTTCACAACTAGGCTTACTGCGAGTACATAGGGTTGCGCCCAAATCCATCATGGCTTGTGTGTAGTCCCCATGGCGCTCTGCTGGCGCTAGCGATTGGGCAAGCTGCCACATTTGATCTTCTATCTTTTTATTGCCAGGCCATCCATCTACTGCAAAATAGCGGGCAAGCACGCGTTTTACGTTGCCGTCTAAAATAACAAAGGCCTGATTATCGGCTAAAGATAAAATAGCAGCGGCGGTTGAGCGCCCTATACCTGGCAGAGCAACAACTTGTTCAAAGGTTTCTGGCATTACGCCTGCGTGCTCAGTAGCAATAACTTGGGCGGCCTTGTGCAAGTTGCGAGCGCGGGCGTAATAACCTAGGCCTGTCCACATGTGTAACACTTCGTCGATGGGCGCATTGGCTAAATCTACAGCTTTTGGAAAGCGCTGCATAAACCGCTGAAAGTACGGAATTACGGTTTTTACTTGGGTTTGCTGAAGCATGATTTCAGATACCCACACCGAGTAGCGCGTTTTATTTTGCTGCCACGGCAAGTCTTTTCTGCCGTGCTCGTCAAACCACCTAAGCACGTGTTGTGAAAATGAAAATTCAGTCATTTTGTTGAGTCATCTGGTAATAAACCTGCATTTTTATTGTTCTTTTTGTTTTTCTTTGAGTTCATTGAGCAGCACAATGCTTTATAATAGCGCAATGCTTATAAGAACTCCTCAAGGTAATCTCACAAAATTATTGCTATATCTGATGCTGCTGAGAGCATTTTGCTTTGCATTTTTTCAGAATAGATATTTTCAGAATAGTTAGCGCAGAGTTCTTTTACCCACATAAATACCCTAACAAAGACCAAAAAGATTATGAGTCGTTTTAATTCAGAAGAAGAAGCCCGCGAAGCGGGAGTGTATATTTCAAAAGTAAAAAGTTTTGTAAAACGTGAGGGCCGCCTCACCAAAGCACAGGGCAAAGCCCTCGACGAACAATGGCCTATTATGGGTTTGAGTATTGAACAAGGCGTTTTAGAACTCGATGAGGTATTTAAGCGCAGTGCTCCACGCGTACTTGAAATTGGCTTTGGCATGGGTAAATCTTTTGTAGAAATGGCACAAAACGCACCTGAAACCGACTTTATCGGCATAGAAGTTCACCGCCCCGGCGTAGGTGCATGTTTAGCGGATGCCGCAGAAGCATCGCTTTCGAACGTGCGCGTATTTGAGCACGACGCTGTAGAGGTACTTGCAAGCTGCATTAAAGATGAGGCTTTAGACAGAGTACAGCTGTTTTTCCCCGACCCATGGCATAAAAAACGCCACCACAAGCGCCGTATTGTGCAAAGCGAGTTTGTGCAAAACATTCGTAGCAAGCTAAAAATTGGCGGCGAGTTTCATATGGCAACCGACTGGGAGCCCTATGCTCACTATATGATTGAAGTCATGCAAGACGCACAAGGCTTTGAAAATACTGCCAGCGATGGCGATTTTGTGCCACGACCAGATTATCGCCCTATCACTAAGTTTGAAGTCCGCGGCCAAAAGCTTGGGCACGGTGTGTGGGATATCATTTTTAGGCGAGTTAGCTAATGTTGTCGTTACCGAGTCAGTTGTTGTTGCGTAATGAGGAGCTATTTCAAGAGGGCCGCTGGGCTTTGGTGAATGCAAGCGATACCGCAGTTTTTGGTCAATTACCTAGCACTGTGTATGGCCTGCATCAGTTTTACGACAGCTATAAAAGCCTCAGCAAAAGTGCGCCTGAAAAACACATTTTTGCAGCTGATTTTAGCCTAGAACAAGTAAGTGAGCCCTTCGACGGCATTGTGATATACATGCCTAAAGCAAAACAACATCTTGATATGTTACTCGCAAACATGGCGCATCTTATTAAACATAATGGCCTGTTAATGGTAGTGGGTGAGAATAAAAGCGGCATTAAAAGTGTGGCTAAACAGCTTGAAGCTCACGGTACTAATATTAATAAAATAGATGCAGCTAAGCACTGTGCATTGCTGGGCGCCACAATAGAATCGCCAGCGGAAGACTTCGATATTAACAAGTATGGGATTGTGCGCACTTATCAAGTAAATGCGCATAGTCTGAAAGTGTATTCGCTTCCTGGCGTATTTGGGCATAAACAATTCGACCCCGGCACGCAGTTACTCCTGCAACAGTTTAACGATCCGGAAGAGCTCAGAAAGATACGCGGTAAGCTTTATGATTTCGCTTGCGGAACCGGCATCATAGGAAGCTACTTTAAGCGCGCCAATCCTAAGCTCAAGGTCACGATGAGCGATATTTCAGCCCTAGCGACGTATTGCTCCAAACAAACTTTGGCCCTTAATGAGCTTGAGGCTGAGGTCATTGCCAGCAACGGCATGCAAGAGGTCAATCAGCATTTTGATCACATCGTTAGCAACCCGCCTTTTCACGATGGTTTGAAGAATGAATATGGCATTACGCAAGCGTTTATAAAAGATGCTCACGCTAAGGCGAGTCGAGGTAGCAGATTAACTTTGGTAGCAAACCGTTTTTTGCCTTATCCTGAACACATCGAAAAAACCTTTTTTAAATTTACGACGCTTTGTAAAACCAATAAGTTTTGCGTATATCAGGGGCTTAAATAACGCTTATGAACATCCTTTTTCTGATCTCTGAAGTTGAAGATATTATCAAAACTGGCGGCTTAGCTGATGTGGGTAAGGCGCTGCCTATCGCTCTAGCTGAAAGTGGGCATAATGTAAAAATTATCCTGCCGTATTATAAGCAGGTAGCCAATGATTTTGCGCTGACCGATGCCATGCCTTCTCAGCTTATTCATATTCATCAGCAGCAATATCAGTATTCAGTAAAACAGCTCTCTCTTCATGGGCTCGATGTTTATCTTATAGACCACCCCTATTTTTCTGAAAATTCTACTCCCTACGCTGAAGATGCTAGCTCAAACGCTCAGCGCTTCGCGTTTTTCTCGCTAGCAGCTTTAAAAGTAGCTAACGAACTCAACTTTCAAGCGGATGTAGTTCATACCCATGATTGGCATACGGCTATTGCCAATTATTTTGTAAAGAGCGACTTTTTGAGTCGTCACGAAATACTGGCAGACACTAGCTTTTATGCCAAAACTAAAACTGTGCTAACAATTCACAATGCAGCTTTTCAAGGGGTATGCTCACTATCCAGAGTGCCTTTATTAGATGATTATTCACACCAACAAGTGAACACCGACAACGCCTACATCAACTTACTTAAAACGGGCATTATGTATGGCGATTCTATTTGCCCGGTAAGCCCAACCTACGCGGCAGAAATTCAAAGCTTTGTGGGTAGTCACGGCATTTTTGATGTAATTAATCAGGCGCCAAATAAAGTCACCGGCATACTCAATGGCTGCGATTATTCGCAATGGAACCCTTCAAACGACCCGCTAATTCCTCATAACTTTAGCCTTGACGATATGAGCGGCAAAGCAAAATGTAAAAGCGCTTTGCAAACAAAAGCAAAACTTCCAAAACTTAAATCCACGCCCCTATTTGGCATGGTGTGTAGAGCGACTCAGCAAAAGGGTTTTGGATATTTAATGCCAATTCTTGAAGACCTTTTACAACACAAAGTGCAAATGGTGATTATGGGTACCGGTGATGCGGCCATCACCAGTGAGTTAACAGCCATTGCTGAGCGCAATCCATCACAATTTGCTTTTTTAGAAGCATTCTCGCCTGAATGGGCGCATTTGATTGAAGCGGGCAGCGACTTCTTTTTGATGCCTTCTGAATTTGAGCCTTGCGGCTTAAATCAGATGTACAGCCTAGCCTATGGCACATTACCCGTGGTTAGAAAAGTGGGCGGGCTTGCCGATACTGTTATTGATGCCGCTCTTGCCGATGGCACCGGGTTTGTTTTTGCAGAGCCAAGCGCTGATGCACTGCTGAGTTGCCTAAGACGCGTTTTGCTTATTAATAAAGAAACACCAAAGCTGATTGCTAAGATGCAAAGTAATGCAATGAAAACCCGCTTTACTTGGGAGCGCGCAGCTAAAGAGTATGAGCAGGTTTATAGTCGATAAAAAGTCTAGCGTTTAGCTCGTGTAGCGTGATGTTTATGTTATACAACGCACATTCTAGACAAAGCAAAGAGGTATACCAAGGCGAGTGAAGCGGCCTTACCGAATTCGGCAAAGCCGCTTATTTAGTTCATTGCAATCGCAAATCGAGTCATTTCGTTAAAATTTGCTCTCCGATTTCTGAGTTCAAACTAAGCTTGTGAAACTTACGCATTTAAGGACATTGACCCAATTCCCAGATCTCATCGTCGGTAGAAAAAAGATTACTAATCCCCCAAGTTGAGCCACTCAAGGCGTCGTTGCTGCCAGATGCAAAGTAATCTGGAGCGAAGAAATTACCTGTGCTGTAAGCTCTTCCAGCAAGTTTATGCGAGTAGTTGGTTGTACTGAACTCTACGCATGTTTCGTCGTTGCCGTTATCGCCATTGTCAGTACCGTCACCATTTCCGCCGCTGCCGTCACCACCATCGTCATCTGAACCACCACTTGCCGAGGTGCAAATCTGTTCTGGTCCTACACAAGAGGCGTCATCATCTTGCCAAGTGCATTGTTGTGCGCTGGTTTCAACTTCATTTAGTTTGAAGGTATCGCCACCGTATTCTAAGTAGCAATTCGCATAGTTTGTAAAATCTAAACGATTTGCAGCAATGTGCTCATCAAGGGTTCCTAATGCACCCGCATCGATTATAAAAGTAGAGCTTTGCGTGGTGCTTAGTGCTGTTACGTCATTCGCTGTAACGCTCACAGATTGGCTGCCTCCAGCTAAATCGCAAGCTTGTGCACTGAATCTATCCCCCGAAACCACAGCAAGCACATCGCCGGTGGCAAAGCTTGCTGTTACCGTAGCTAAATCTTGATTAATATCTATTACCGTTCCGCTCACTGTAGCGCATTGGCCGTCAGTATTCACTGTTAGGTTTTCTAGCGTTGGAGCCGTGTTGGGTGGCGGTGGTCCAACACGCACGCTTAATGAAACAGTCTCTGAAATCGCACCTTCGCTGTCCACACCATTTACATCAATAAAATATAAGGCATCTGCTAGATCGGTTGAAATTATAGTAAACGAACCCGAAGCAACAACTTGGGTGCTAAATTGGTATTGGTTATTATCTAGGTCGCGAATATGCGCATTCACACTTTCAACGTCACTATCAGCATCACTTACGTTACCACTAATAGTCAATATCGAGGCATCTTCTTGTACACTTACGTTGCTTAATTCAGG
>CAYQMI010000047.1:17617-21342 GCA_964418575.1 uncultured Glaciecola sp. | reverse complement strand
ACCGTTGTGTCAGCATCACCAAATGCGATAGAAGCAATCTGTGTATCTAAAAATCCATCAAAACTACCCGCATATTGTTCACAACGCAGTGCTACGTTGGCTGCTTCACAGACCCCAAGCGCACCACTTGAGCTTGTGCCAATACTCGGACCGGCGCTTATGCCCATTCCTGCAAAAATATCAGGAGCCAAACAAGCGGTGGTATTTGCAAAGGCTGCACCTGATGACAAACCAGAGATATACACTTGGTCTGCATCTATATTATAAGTGCTGTCATTGGTAAGCGTGGTAGCTAATGTAATTAAGTTTTGATAGTCAGCTGCACTTCGAGATTTTGCGCCTTGCCAGTAAGACCAACAGCCAAACCCTGCTTTATTTGCGGCATCAGGCACTGCTATCACCATTCCGTGAGCCTCAGCTGCCTGCTCCAAATTGGCGCCCAAATACGCGTCTATTGACTGCGTGCATCCATGTAATACAAGAAGCAAAGCTCTGCCCTGACCTACAGACGATTCAGTGTCGGGGGTATAAATATTTACCCGGCTGAAACCCCCTATGCTTTGATTGTTTTGCCAACCACCTGCAATAACAGAAGAAGGCGCCAGTAGCGCCAACATAATAAATGTAACTACACTTTTGCTTGTAAACATAAGCCCACCATTACTCGTTAATAAAACGTTAAGTAATTGTGAATAATGTTGGTTTTTTTGGCTGTAGAACTTTAGTACTGATCATCGGAGGAGTGTTTAAACAAGGTTTTTTGTCTAAACCGAATAGTTTTCGATACTGATTACTAGCGAGTATTTAAGATAAAGAAAATGCAATTTATGAGAGTAAAACCAATGCTACTGAGCAACTTGGTCAGTAGCATTTATTGTTCATTGCAATAGAAAGGCAAAAAGTATAGCAAGAGTGAGTGCGCGCTGAGCTCGGACTCACCTCAGGCAGTTAATTATGCGAAATCTACCGTGAAAACAATCTTCTCTTACGGCGCATATTCGAGCGCAGCTCAGTGCGCTTGCCCGAGAGCCATGTTTCGCGGTTTACATTTGCTTGATCGCCACGTCTGTTTTCTTCTGTTAACCTATATTTACAAAATTCGCTGTATGCGTTCAAGTCTTGAGAAAGGTCTTGTATTACCAACTCAATCATAATCGCATCATCCACATAACCTAAGCCAGGGATATTATCTGGCACTAAATCATGAGGTTCACTGAAGTAGGCGAGAGAGGTTAAAATATCTTTCTTTTCTTCTTCAGGCATTAGCCATTCTGGGTCTTCTAGGGCTTCTATTAGCGTCTCGAGAGATTTCATGCGAGTGCTAACAAAGGCTGGAAGTCTAGCGCCTTCCATTTCACTCACTACCGCTCGTGCTTTTTTTAGCACTTCTTCGGGGGGCAAATGACTCGCCTTTTCAATCGCTACGTGCATTAATTCTCTAAAATGTGCTAAATCTTCATCACAAAGTTCAAACGTGATTTCAATGGCCATACTCGATCCTTTTTCTTATTTAATTTATAGATTATTTAGCCATATGCCGCTTATTCATCACCGCTAACGCCCACATGGTCGAATTCTTTCTTACAGCTATAATGCCTGTTTTTCACATTATTTTTAATATTAAAGCTTAAATAAACTCGTATATCCAGCAAACACTACTGCCTCGGCAATAAAGCTTGAAACCTTGGACTCTCTTCAAGCCGCTGCAGGTCTGGATCCAGCGCTATGAACTGACGGTATGACTGCTCTTTTTGCACCGACTCTTCAAGCAAAGTAAGTGCTTCATTTTCATCATCTTCGTATAAAAACGCTAATGCTTTAAAGTACAATATTTCCGGATTGCGCTGAGACTCTTCTGTGGCGAGTTCGATTAAATCCATTCCTTGGCGGTTGTCACCTAGGTGAATAAGATACAAACCAAGCGTGGCTCGCGTATACCAATCCTCGTTGTTAATCTCTATATTCTTCACCGCAAGCTCAGCCGCGCGCTTATAAGCAAACTGCGCTTCACCTTTTTGCCCGGGAATGAAGCGGTAACTTTCTGCTAATCTGCCCCATAATCTATGATCATCTTGCGCCAGCTCTAAAGCTGCCAACTGCATCTCAACCGCTTTTTCAAACTGCCCAGCGTAATAGTAAAAGATCCCCAAATTCGTATAAGCCTGTCTTGAAGAGCTAATCTCAAGAGCATTTTCATATGCTGATAAAGCACGATCCATGTCCCCTAGCATCCAATAAGCTGAGCCCTCACCAATGAATCCAACAGACGAATCAGGCGTGAGGCGAGAAACTGTTTTATAAGTATCAGCAGACTGAGCATATTGCTCACTGTTGTAATAAAAATTAGCTAGAGCTTCATGCGCCTTCCAGTAATTACGTTTGAGGTCAATCGCTCGTAAAAATGCTTTTTTAGCTTGTTCGTCTTGGTCCGACTCAGAGTAAACCTCGCCAAGCTCTATGTAGGCATCAACCGCTGAAGGGTTATGTGCAATAGCCGCTCGTAATATTTCTTCTGCTTTTTTGTATTCACCGCTTATCCGATATAGGCGGCCTAGCGCAACCTTCACTTCACTGTCATATTCAGTAGTTAGGCTTTGCGCTTTTTCACATGCAAACTCAGCATTGTTAAAATCTTCAACCGCATTACTGCTTTCATATAACGCAAGGTTTGCCTCACAAATTCCGGCATATGCACGAGAGTAATTCGGCTCAATATCAAGGGCCTGATTAAACAATTTGTTAGCAGTCACAACGCGCGCGATGTCCTCTGAGCTTCGGAGTTTTTCGAGACCTTGAAGGTAAAAGATGTAGGCATCAATGTTTTCAGATTGTGTTTGTTGTAATTTGGTTTGAGAATCTACTGAGAGTGTGATTTTGAGTTCATTTACCACAGCAGAGGCTATTTCTCGCTGAATAGCAAAAATATCATCTAAATTACGGTCGTAAGACTTACTCCATGCATGAAAACCTTCGTTCCCGTCAATCAACTGCGCAGTAATACGTACGCGATTTCCCTCAACGCGCACGCTCCCCTCTAGCACATGTTTTACGTTAAGTAATTTTGCAACTTCACGCACATCTACACGCTCACCTCTAAAGCGGAATGAAGAGGTTCGAGCCGCCACATTTAGCTCTCGTATACTGGCTAAATAATTGAGAATTTCTTCTGCTAAACCATCGGCAAAATAATTTGACGCTACTTGCCCATCAAAATTTTCAAATGCTAATACTGCTATTGAGTTGGCAGGAAATTGTATGTCGTTTTCTTGGCTACGTGCATTGGCTGGTGTATCAGTAGATATCTGTATTTGGGTATCTGCGCTTACAAGTTCTGGTTCGGCGGGTTTAATTTTATTATCTAAAAAAACAACCAGTGCCCAAGTGCTTGCAATAACAACAAAGCAAAGCATGACTGCTACTGGCCGACTTGCTTTTTGCTCTTGATGGGTCGGTTTGCCTTCTGTTTGCCACAAGGGCAAATCAAAAATCATTCCGCTTGGCCTGAAATCGATTAACCAGGCAAGAAAAAACACAGCAGGAAAGCCCGCTATGGTAATAATGATGAGCAATCTTACCCCGCCCTCGGGGAGCCCTAATGGTTCGAAAGTGAGTCCAGCTACCTGCAGCACTAACCATCCAACTACTGCATAGGTTACTACGACGGGAATGACCTCTCGTCGACGAATTTCGGCTATAAATTGGCTGAAAAAGCGCGAAACAATCAA
>CAYQMI010000047.1:0-17517 GCA_964418575.1 uncultured Glaciecola sp. | reverse complement strand
GCCGAAGACCAAAATCCAGATACTCGCCCTGGCAGACCAGAAACTCGCCCCGGACGTCCCGAAACTCGGCCAGGTAGGCCAGAAACTCGCTAATATTCTCTAAAGAAGGCCTAAGGCTAGAGCTTAAAATTGTTCAGCAGTCACTCATACAAATAATACGCAGTTATGTTGTCGCGTATTGTTTTAAAGGCTAACAAGTTAAAGGCTCACAACTTCCTCTATCGCAACCCAATCTGTCCCTAAATACGAATAATAGTACAACCCACCATTTATCGGTACCGCAAAAAAATCGTCTCCTGAAGTAAGAATAGTATACTCTCCGGCTTCGCCCCAATCTTCTTGCGCGAGAAATTGCGCGGGGTAAAAATATCCGTCAATATTTACAAGCCATGTTTGTTTTTCAGCTGTTTGCGACAGTTCGAAAACCACACCTTCTTGGCTTTCGTAGGTTTTAATAATTTGCGTGTTAGCAGCTTTGAGCATTTGCAGGGGGATATGATACAGGCGTTGCTGAGGCACGAGTGTTTGGTTTATTGCCTCATAATACATGCCTTGATTTAATGCTAAGGCAAAAATACGGTCTTTGGCGCGGATCACAAAATACTCATCTTGATTCAGGCCAACGCTCTGAGGATCCTGTTGTTGTCCCTCATAAAACCTGCCCTCTATGCTAACGAGCCAATCACCCTTTGGACCAAGTAAAAACACTTCCTCGCTGCGTTCATTCACATAAATATCGCTGAAATCGCTTATTCCCACATCACCAAAACCAAAGTCTTGACGATACACATAAGGTCCTAGTTCCCATTCATTGGTATGATTATCACTTACGTAAGACTGCCCATTGGTAAAAGGAATGGCAAAAAATGTTTCATTCAGGGAAATCACTTGAAACGCTACGCTGTTATCAACATGTATTCCTTGTGGCATTGCCTTATAGTAACCGTCGCTCGAATTGACATACCATGTGCCGTCTTGCTCGAGTACAAATTGTTCAAAACCATCGGCGCCAATATACGTCGCACCCAAATTAACTGCACGAGGCTTTCTATCAGAAAGCGTTTGGTCATTCATATACTCAGGATAGCGACACAAGTTGTTTTGACAGCTGTAGGCAAAGTCAGTTAACTGCGGGTAGCGATGCTGTGTTTTACTGGTAAAGTTAGCCTGTTCACTGGTCTCAATCACACTGTCTGAGAAGCTTGTTAAACCATTAGCCAATACAAATGAGGCCGCTGTCCAATAGTCGTCATTGCATCTTGGTTCTTCGCCATTTATACATGCAAGAATATCATCGTTCAGGCCAATCCGAGTGCTAACTAGTAAGGCTTTATCGTTGCGCTGCACAATACTTAAAAGTTTGTAATCCACGGCATCGTTATTATTTTCATCTGTGTAGCCAATAAAAAACGCCACGCGCAATATTTTATTGCCTTGCCCGTAGTCCAAAAGCTGGAATTGGCTTGGCTCTAATTCGCAATGAATCGTTGAAAATTTACATCCTTCTTGCTCAAGTTCGTGGGTTACAGCATGTTGTAAGTAGTCTTCTTGCATAGGTGAGGCAGTAGTGCCATCTTCCAACTCAATATTAGTGATTTGCTGAACAAGCACATCCCCAAGACCTTTGTTATCAATTCCAATGATCCTATTCGAGCCGTCACCTAACTGCTCCAAATGCACGCCTTGAGGAGTAGTTACAATGACGCCTAACGCACGATTTTGATACACATTCATCAGCAAAGACACATCTTCAGGCTGAGTATCTGCAAGCCTCACTAACTCCCATAAATAGTCTATGCCCAATAAAGGGCTTGAGCTTGATTTTAGGGTCGCAAACTCTCTCGTTTTTGATTTAAACCACGGCGTTTCCCAATCGCCACCTTGCGAAAATCCGGTCACAATGACTTCTTCTCCAATTTGGTTGGAGGCCTGCTCTCGTATTGGAATAGCTGCTGTACCGCTACTACCTACCACAAGTGCCGAAAACTGACTGGTGCTCTCTACTAACATCGTGGGGATCTCTGTGTCTTCTGACTTCAGCAACTGCGTTAATTCAAGTGACGGCACTAACCAATTTTTATTAGTAACGCCCTTGTCTAAGCCCCCCGACACAATACCCACTAAAGCACCGTCAAGATTGTAAACAGGGCCACCAGAATTACCTGGGTAAATACCGCCGCTAACGCGATATATATTTAGCTTTACGTCTGGAAATCCGTTTTTTCTGAGCTCTTCCAAAATTGGGGGGGTGATATTGTCTGTTAGACGCCCCATAGGCGGAGCTTCTTTTACGGTTAATGTGGCAATGTCTCGTTGTGGTACACCAGGATTATAAACCAGTGCTTTTAGTTGGCTTAATTCGCCCTGAGGCTTTTCGTCGACCGAGCTTAACTTTTTACAGGAATGAAAAGGCTGTTCGGTTTTCAGCAGCACTAAATCTGCTCGTCTAAGCACCTTCTCAACGGTAGCGTTTAGCCTCTCACCTTTGCAAATTACTGTAATTGGGGTATTAGGTATGGACGACATGGCATGCAAAGCAGTAACAACATAGGTGTCTTCTTCCCAAATAAACCCTGTGGCCATTTTGTAATTGTTTGCTTCAGGTAAGGGCACCATTACCTTCACCAGCGATTTATCAAGTTCCTCGTACGATAATTGCGCATGAACAGGCAACATCAAAGAGCTAAGTACCAACACACCTACCATAAGCTTTAACAACTTTATTGGCCTTGACATACGTCCTCCTTATTCCTGTAGTTGCGTAGATTGGGAACACAGTACCGGTTTTAAAATATCTAAAGCAGTTTCAACATATTTGGGCCCAGTCAGCTCTGTTTGCGCTAGGGTATATATGGGGATGAGTTTTGCTTCAGTCTTAAACGCATTTTGTAATGCTGTCGAATCTGATGCATTATTTATAACAGCACATTCCGGTGAATTAGGCTTAACATCATAGCTACCAAAAATGCCTAAGCAAGCGGCATCTCGCGCGAGCAAAAGCATGGCTTTTTGATTTTCAGGCGAATCAGGCATTTTTTTCTCGACACTGTCTGCTAGATTCTTCCAGCCTAGCTTGGCATTCTCGTCTTCTTGCCTAAACCGTTTCAATAACCTTTCTGGAGAAAACTCCCGAAGGTTTGGGTCGTTTAAGTTTTGACATGTGTTTCGATTAACCCCGCTCGAAAAAAGCGCGCTTGAAGAGCCCATTGCCTTGTTTATTGTTACAAGAGTACCGTCTTCTTGTGTGACGTTTTTTGTTTCGCGCAATAGTTCAATAAGAGCTTCATTACTTATGCCCTCAAACACGCTCTTTAACTCTGTTGCTTTTTCACTGACGCTGGGCGATAAAATATGGTTGTCTCGCACATAAATACCCGACATTGCCGCTAAGGCCACCGCTAGCCCAAATGAACCTATACGCAAGCCTTTTGCGGCACTAAAGTGTTTGTCGTTTAAACCAAGTAAGGCAGCCAAGCCAACGCCCACAGCGCCTATAAATATAGCCACAATAGACTTCGCACCCTCATCTTGAGGTGCAGCTAAGCCCATTAACAAGCCCACCATTATGCCAATACCGGCGCCACTAAACACCGATATCCAAAGGGACTGCTTTAGGGTTTCAGCGCGATTTAAGGAAGATTTGGGGTTCATTGTGGTGGTTCTCTGTAAGTTGCTTTGTAAAAAGAGGCTTGGTTTGTCGACTGACGGCGAAAATCTTACAGCGCCAGTCTGGCCGTTGATAATAATTGAGGAAGGTGCTGATGCTTGCTGCTCTTGCTTGTTTTCAAGCAGCACACACCAATGCGGTAAAAAGATGCTGCTTAACTTAAGCTCGTCATAGCGAGTTTGCAAAGTCAGATTTTTTTGCTGACTACCGCCAATAATACTGCTGGCCTCTTCGCTCAAACTTGCTTCAAGCTCTCCTGCGAGCTTAGAAAAGGCGGTTTGGGCGGTTTGGGTAAAGGGGATAAAGGGAGCACCATTGTCTAACTGAGAGACTAACTCAGCTTTTTGCAGATCCCAGTACCAATGCCCACCTGCTGCGTCGGCATGACCATCAAAATTTGTATAGGCTTGGGCATAGTTAATACTATTAAATGCCGGCAACATGCCTTCATCTATAGTGTATTCAATTTCTTCTGTGACGCTTTGCCACTCAATCTCTAGTGTATCCGCATGGATATCTTTTATTTGGCCACGCTCACCACTCACTTCGGTGCGACTGCCTAA
The DNA here is from genome assembly GCA_964418575.1 of uncultured Glaciecola sp. Classification (GTDB taxonomy): domain Bacteria; phylum Pseudomonadota; class Gammaproteobacteria; order Enterobacterales; family Alteromonadaceae; genus Glaciecola. The sequence continues at coordinate 13,287 of CAYQMI010000047.1, read as the reverse complement.
GGAAAACACCCAAAACGGTAGATAAATCTTGTGCAGGCTAACGCCGTTGAGTGATGCATTGTCCTGAGGGCTTATACCTGCTGCTGCAAACGCAATCTCGCGGGCTCTTGTTTCATCAAAAGTAAATGCTAGCTTAGCGTCGGGTACAAATGATTGCAGCTGATGGCGCTGCGTATTGTCAGAGCCACAGATTGGACAAATGCTATTTGTTGCAACATTTGCGTCTTCAAGCCTTGCATTATCGCCTTGCCCAGAGGCTGACTCAAGGGAGCTGTCGTGACCACAGTTTGCACATCGAATAACATCGCAAGTGCGCTGGCGTTGCAAATAGGCAAGCTCTATTGCTTGGTCTTGGTAGTCACGAATGAGGCCTTTGCTGTCTTTCAGCGCTAGCATCCACTCTTTTTGCGCATGAGTTAAACGCCATTGCGCTAAGTCTGCCTCGCAATCTGCCTGAATATACAAGGTCCACTCAAACTCCGCTGGCGCTTGCTGCTGTTGCTCATGCACATCAAAATCAAAGCTTGGCGAACGATTAACTGCAAAGTTTACGCCTGTCGCTCCGTCAAACTTACCCTCAAGGTAGGCGCAGGCAGATTCAAACGACTCTACGATACTGCGCCCACCTGCCAAAGCACCGTAAAACGCTGTTGATAGCATCGTTGCTTTTTTATCATTGATATCAACAGACGTTGCAATTACTGCGGGCACACCTGCGTCGTGGAGCAATTTAACTTGGTCTTTTGTGGCGCAACCGTTTAAAAAAACGAGCTTTAAACTTGCTTGTTGTCCTAGGAGCTTGGCAATACCTGAGGCGCCGCCGTTTCCCCCTTCAAGCTGCAGCATTGTGCCATTGGCATGACCTGCATAATGAAAGATCACCAGTTGCCCATCAAACGCTAGCAAGTCATTATAAAGCTCATCAAACTGGGTGCTTTCTTCTCGATGAACCGCAATCGCGCGCGCTTGCTCTAAATCCCGCAAAGATTCATAAAGCGCCCTGCTTTCGTCTTTCAAAGTCGCTAGATGATCATCCATATCATTGGCAAATGCCAAAAATACGAGGGGCAAGGGAGCCGGCATGCTATCGCCCCACCTTTTTAAGCAAAACGCTTCGATTAATCGCACACCAGTGTTGTTCGACTGCCACGCTGTCACCTTCATGTTCGGTATGGGTGGGGGCGGCTTCTCCGGTAAAGGCTATGTCTAGAGCTTCTAAACTAGCGGGGGCATTGGCCGATCGCATCCCCTCTTGGCGAAGTAGGCCAAAATCTGTTTCTCGGTTGGCGAACATCACTTTCCAAGTAATGCTGCCGGTGCTATTAAAGTGCTGCCTTGGCAAAGAAGCCGAAAGTTTACTTTGTAAATTACCAATGCGAATCGACTGTCCCGCCGCAAGTTCCTCACAGCGCCTGTTTCGCGGGTAAAAATGCATAATTTCCTTGTCGGCACCAATCCAAAACACAGCAAAAAACACAGAATCTTCTGCCGCTTTATTTTTAAGCTCCAAAGACATCAGTTCATGCTCTCGAAATTCGCTGCTGCCGCCATTAACCAGCTCTTTATCATCTTCGTTATTCAAGCGGTAGAGGTTAAATTCAACATCAAGCTTGCTACTTGGGTTTTCTAACTGCATCACATTGCGAAACTTCGCAAGCTTTTCAAGATTGGCAACAATGATAGATGGCGCATTATCGTCGGCTAATGAACGAGGCCGCATCGCTAAGGAGCCTTGTTGCTCAAACATCAGCCATAGTGGAAAGTCGAGCACTTCGTTTTGTTCGTTTTTTGCAAAATGTAGTAAATCCTCACCTGCCCACTCTTCCAATTGCTCTTTAGAGTCGCATATACGAGCATGCAACTGTGCGCCCTTCGATGAATCAACAGCCTTTAAAAGCTTCGATTGCTTTATTTTGCTTGAAAGTAAGGCCTTATGCGGTTCAACTAAGTCTTTCACATTTATGCTCAAGGGCTCAGCTGCTTTGGCGCTTTCAAACTCCACGCAGCGCGCGCCTACTTCAATATCTGCGCGCTGCTCAGTAAGCTTCGCCTGAGAAGATAATCCCTCTACACTAACAACACGCGCGATACCTAAGCAATCTACCTCTTCTGCGGTTTTATTTCCTTTCGGATAAACTTTGTAGCTGGCGCCTGGCGTTAAGCCCTGTGCAGCACCGCCCCCTAGCGTTAGAAAGTCACCGCTTAAACTACTGACTGGCACAAAGTCTAATGGCTCAATTTCATTTACACCAAAGACTTCTCTGTCTACTCTGCCTTCAATTTGTGGGTGCTGTTCGGTGACCATCGAGACCACGCCTGCGCACACGCCCTCAAATACATCTCGATACGTTGCAAGTGGCTTTGCACGCATTAAACCTCTAGCGAGAAAGAAACTTAATAAACCATGTCGAACGCTGCCGCCACCTACGTCAAAATGCCATTCTTTTGCTTTTTGGGTATCGCGAGACGCTGAAATTACGGTGTATGAGTCGCTTCGAGTTAGCCATCCACCTGCGCCTCTTATTGGTCGCGCTTGCTGCTGCAAGGTGCCTGTGCCTGACTGTAAATTCGCAGTGGAGCGCTCACTGGTATTTGTGCTTTGGCGCGTAACAGCAGGAATAAAGCGGTCTTTCGCCACATCACCAATGGCGGCACTGCGCGTCATGGTGCCTGAATAACAAGCATCGAAAATTACTGTGGTGTAAGGTGTTTTTTGGGCGATGCGGGCTAAATAGTCGCTAAACTGATGGTCGCGGATTTCCCTAAATATTTTTTTACCATCAGGCCCAACTTCAGAATCGTCGCAGGCTAAAATGCAGTTGTCTTTGCCTGAGCCCTCGTCGGTAAATGCTTCATGCACATAGCAGTCTGCGCCGTGGCCGCTGAAATGAAAAACAAATATGTCGTCTGCTTCAAGGCTTGTTTCAATGCTTTCCATGGCAGCTAAAATTGCCGCGCGGGTGGCATGTTCACTTAATAATAATATGATGTTTTCGGGTGCGAAGTTAAACTTATTAACTAGCACGCTGTGCATCAATCTGGCGTCATTCTCACATCCCTTTAACTGGTATTTTTCTTCCATGTAGGGGTAGGTATTGATACCAATGATTAAAGCACGTTTAGTTGGCATGTTGGCGCCCTTAGCAAGACCGCAGTCGTGCATGAGTTTTCAGTCGCAACAACATAACTACAGGCTCAAATGATTGAACCTTAAATGCGAGATTTTTGTTGTGTGAGTTTGATGGAAAGGCTGCTAAACCAATACATCCTCACAGTCTTATGCTAAAGACTATATATCACTTTAATTAAGGAGTATAGAAGAAGCGCCTAAAGACAAAGCCCGTTTGAACCACAATAAATGTTCGATGAATTGATCTTTGTGAACTCCCTGACAGTTACGATAAGTATAGTCCATTTAGGTAAACGCAAATCGTGACGAACTCCTTCCTGCAAACATTACAAAGACGCATATTCATTATGACTTTGCTATGTACAGGCATTTTTGCGTGTTCTGATGTCAACAACAAGGCGACAAAGCCTTCGCCAATGCAACAATTTAGAGCCTTAGCAACCGCTGAACAACACAATTGGCTCAAGGCAGTTTGTAAGATTTTTGACGCCTCGAGCGACCGCGACTCTGCACAGGAGTTTAGTCAGCGGATTAGCGCTGTATTTGCTTTTGCAGTAAATGAAGAGCACACGGATTCGTTAGGCGAACAAGGAAAGTGTTCAATTTCACTAGACGCAAACGTCGATAACAATATTCAGCCAGCAGCAGCGATAGAGCGCAAACTGATACAGCAAAGAATGATGAAGGCTTTTTTACTCGCCTACCTCGGGGAAAATTCAGAAATAGTCAGCGCAGCTGAGCTTGAAGCTTTGAACCAAGCGCTAAGTTCTCTTATATTAAGATATCCCTTATTTAAGCAGAGCAATGCTTGGCTTTATGAAAACAACAATAGTCACTTCGTTTTTGCTTTCGAAAAACAAGGCGACGATAACGTGCGTGCCTATGTGGCTTTTAACTTGTCTTTTGATGCCCAAAAAATGCCCTTTCCTCTGGGTTTTATGTCATCAACAAAGGTTACTGTTTGGCGAAGCGGTGAAGATACCCTCAATACTTTTGTAACAAATCAAGCGATTGCTTTACCTGCACTTTCCGCCGCTATTGTTCTAGTAGGCATATAGCCAGCTCACGTTTACGTTTCGCTAAACACTTCAAAATAAACAATCTACCTGTTTTATATTAAGTTTTTAGGCTTTATTTGAGACGGATTAACAAAAAAGTTACTTTTCAAGTGCTAAGTTTTTTGAAATACTGTATTTTGGTTCTGGTAATAGGCAAGAAAACTCGCTTTTATTCGCTGTAATGACGCCAGAATAAAGGATTACGGCATAAACTCAGGCAATTTTGATGTGTGCGAAGCGCTCAGTAGCGCATCTTAACAGCCAATAAGAATAGTGTAAGAAGATGCAGACGCCAAATATATTAATAGTAGAAGATGAAGTAGTAACCCGTACCACCCTTAAAAGCTTGTTCGAAGCTGAAGGGTATAATGTATTCGAAGCCGAAAACGGCCAGGAAATGCATGATTATTTCGAAAACAATAATATCAATCTTTGCATTCTTGACATTAACCTACCGGGCAAAAACGGATTAATCTTAGCGCGCGAAGTACGCGATCGTAAAAACGTTGGTCTGATATTTCTAACTGGCCGCGACAATGATGTTGACCGTATTTTAGGCTTGGAAATTGGTGCTGATGATTACTTAACAAAGCCCTTTAACCCGAGAGAGCTGACCATACGCGCTCGCAATTTGCTGTCGCGCACAAGCAACTCAGCCGAAGACGATGATTTACCTAGCAAAGTGAAGTTTAATGGCTGGACACTCGATGGCGATAGCCGCAGCTTGATTTCTCCTCAAGGTACAGAGTTTAGATTACCGCGCAGTGAATTTAGAGCCTTGCATTTGTTTTTGAGCAATCCTGGCAAAATCCTCACTCGTGAGCAGCTCATTATGGAAATGACCGGTCGTGAGTTACGTCCAAATGACAGAACAGTAGATGTGACTATCCGCAGAATTCGTAAGCATTTTGAATCTGAGCCTAACGACGAAGAGTTGATTGTTACTATTCACGGTGAAGGCTACCGTTTTTGTGGCGAAGTCGATTAATCACTTGGCTTAAAACCAATAAAAGAAAGGCGCATCCGATGATGCGCCTTTTTTGTTAGATTTCTCGCTTTATTTGCTTACTGCGACGCTTCTTCTTTCTTAATCATATTAAACAGCTGATCTTTTAGCTGCACACGCTTGAGCTTTTGCTCTTCAAGGTGCTGGTCAGTTGTAGGCGAGCCTTTGCGCTCAAGTTCAAATATCTCATGGTCGAGATCATGATACTCATCAAACAACTTAGTAAAGTGGGCATCGTGCATTTTTAAATGACGAATGGTGTGATGATGATCTGGAAATTCTTTTACTAAACTGTGTTTTTCTAATGACATATTGCTTCACCTCTTTCGTTAGATGCTTGTGATGATGTCGCAAAGCATAGTGCGTCGTATCTCTGTCGAATCTCTATTGAAGCGACTAACGATTTACCTATCAAGCGATACGACTACTATGCCTGTATGCGCCATGTAATTAGTTGATCTGAATCATTGCAAGCAAAGGCTTGTAGAATATTTACACTAATTTCCGGCAACCTGCATTTCGCTCACTAAAATCGACCCAGTTTGTAATGCGCCTCTCACTTCCCTTTCTTTTCCGATGGCAACAATGTTCATAAACATATCGCGCAGACTTCCAGCGATGGTAATTTCGTGCACTGGATATTGTATTACGCCATTTTCAACCCAAAAACCGGCAGCGCCTCTCGAATAATCGCCGTTGACAATGTTCACGCCTTGACCCATTAACTCGGTCACAATTAATCCTGTGCCCATCTCTTTGAGTAAGTCTTCATCGGAGTGTCCAGTATCGCTCACAATACAATTGTGAATGCCGCCAGCATGACCATTTGTTTGCAGGCCCAATTTACGCGCTGAATAACTGGTAAGTAAATAGTGCTCAAGCATACCAGCGCTAACAATGTCCATATCGGTTGTACGCACGCCTTCGTTATCAAATGGGCTGCTTGCCAAGCCTTTCATAAGGTGGGGGCGTTCTTGAATGCTAAGCCACTTAGGAAACACTTGTGTGTTAATCGAATCGAGCAAAAATGACGACTTGCGATATAAACTACCGCCGCTAACAGCACTAACAAAATGACCAAAAACACTTGAAGCAATGTCGCGATGAAATAGCACCGGCACTTTTGTAGTTTTTATTTTGCGCGCACCAAGTCTAGCAACGGTTTGCATACCTGCGCTTTTACCTACTGTAGCGGCACTATCGAGCATATTGGCTTCACGTGACACTGTATAGGCATAGTCTCGCTGCATATCGTCGCCTTGTTGCGCAATCAACACGCAGCTTAAACTGAAGCGAGTGCTTGGGTAGCCAGCATTGATCCCTTGGGTGTTGCCATACACGCGAACACCTTGGTTGGCGTTGTAGCTTGCACCGTCTGAATTAACAATACGCGAGTCGGTTTCTAAACCAGTCTTTTCTGCATCAAGCGCTTGTTGCAGCGCAAACTCAGCATCAAGTTCTTGTGGATGATATAAATCTAAATCAGGGATATCGCGGGCGATCATGCTTTCGTCGGCTACGCCAGAGCACTTGTCTTCGCTTGTATACTTAGCAATTTCGATGGCTTTTTCGACAGTGAGCTTAAGTGCTTGCGGGCTCAAATCAGCGGTCGATGCATTGCCCTTTTTATTACCAACGAATACACACACGCCCAAACCGCCATCGTTTGTAAATTCAACGGTTTCTACTTCTTGCATGCGCGAACTAACAGAAATTCCCTGTACCTTAGACATACTTGCTTCGGCAGCAGTTGCGCCAAGCTTTTTCGCTAATTGAAGGGTTTCATCCACAATATTTTGAATTTCACTAAGCTGTTGCTCTACCTGCATAAACTCCACTTCACTATTAATTAAGGCCATCTAGGCGAAGCTGCTTCCTTTTTCAAGTAAGACTTTGCCGAGAATATTATGTTTTCAAATGCAGCCCTGTTACAATTGCGACCAGTTTAGCATTAATGATTTTAAAAAACGCCCTATGAATAACGACGCCTTCGACGCTGACCATCACGGTGAACAATATAACGAAACTGAGTTTACCAGCAAGACTCAGCTTAAGCAGGCTTCTGAGGCTTTAAAAAAATTGGGACTAGAGCTAGTTGGCCTAACCAAAGGCGAGCGCGACAAAATGCCCCTTGACGAGGAGCTGAATCAGGCCTTAGAGCTTGCCTCTAAAATCAATCGTAAAAAAGAAGGCTTCCGTCGCCAAATTCAGCTTGTTGGTAAGCTTTTGCGTCAGCGCGATATTGCGCCCATTCGCTTAGCCCTCGACAAACTGAAAAACGCCCATACCCATAGCGTTAAAATATTTCATGAATTAGAGAAAACCCGCGACGATTTACTCATAAATGGTGACGATGGCGTTCAAGCCTTATTAGAAGTGCATCCTCAACTAGACAGACAACGCCTAAGACAGCTCATTCGCACCGCTGCAAAAGAACAAAAAGAGAATAAGCCGCCAGCCGCTTCTCGTGAAATATTCAAATACTTAAAAAGCGAATTAGCTAATTAAACGAGTCAATACAATATGAAAACAAAATTACACGCACAGATTCTTAAAATCACACTGATTACAGGGCTTTTATTGGCAGCAAGTGGCTGTGCAATATTTGAAGGTACCGAAGCTTGGTGCGATCTTATGGAGAAAAAGGATAAAACTGACTGGACCCTAAACGATGCAAAAGTTTACGGTCAGGAATGCTTGCTAGACGACTAATACACAACTGGCGCTGCGTTTAATTTGCAAATTAGCGCACTGCCGGTTTAGCTTCTGTTGCCGTTTTTTAATTCTGATCTCCTCATCGGCATTCCGTCTATATCCGCAAATACCGCATTTAGGTTAACGCCTACATTTGCATCATATACATTATAAACCGACTTAATCCCGCCGTCTAAACCGATTAAAAAAGGCCGTTGCTCAGAATCTCGAGTGACTGCATGTTTGCAGGTTTCGGCGTCGCTAATATTGAAGTTATCTCCATCGCTATCGATAAGCTTGCTGCTTGTCGTAAAAAGCACTTTCAAACGTCTATCATCTATTGCCCTTTTGCTTTGCCTTAATTGCGCTAAAAGCTCAGGCGCTGGCGTCTCATTTTTAAGTGGAATAACTAATACTCGATACTGCCAGTGCAAGCCAGCCAAAAATGAACACACAGCTTCAGAGCCTGGCTGTTTTACCTGCGAGCCTAATGCGCTATTTTGCACAAACAAGATCGCGCCAAGGCTTACTAATATTTTGTTCCTAATATTCATAATGTACGTAAAGCATATGTGACAAAAATGGTGCGCTATGTTTCACTTTATTCTTGAGATATTTAATTAACATGATGGCAAAAATAAACACAACTTCCTTTGATAGGCTTTTTTATACGCTTTGCGGCCTGTTATTGGTTCTAAGCGTTTCCCTCTTTGCTAGCAACTCGCATTCTCAAGAAGGTTCACAGCCCCTTACAAGCGAAGGACAAAGCAATACAGCTGCAAATTTTGCCACTGGCCCACATATAGAGGTGAGCCTTTTAAGCGATAAAGCAAGTGTTGCACCCGGTTCGACGATTAATGTAGGTGTGTTGTTTAAGCCAGATCCCCAGTGGCACACCTACTGGCTAAATCCCGGTGACTCAGGCGAAGCGCCGACAATTAAATGGCAAAGCAACTACGACATAAGCTTTGGTGACATTAACTGGCCCATGCCGATAGGTATTCCAGTTGCGCATTTAGTGAACTATGGCTATGAAGGGGAGAATTTACTAAGCGTTGAAGTAAACATTCCAGATAATTTAGCGCTTACGCAAAACGCGCAAGACTCTTCAAATCCCAACAGCATTTTTATTCAAGCCGATGTTTCGTGGTTGGTTTGCAAAGAAGATTGCATACCCGGCTGGGCAACCCTTACTCTTTCGATACCTCTGCATACCGAATCTACAGCATCTGCTTACGAAAGTTTATTCGAAGAAACTCGTAAGCTACTGCCCAGAAGTGAGCAAAAAAGTGGTTTGTTTGAGGTTACCGACGAAGCAATAGTATTTGAAGTGAGGGATATTCAGGCTGATGATTGGACGGTATTCCCATTTCGTAGCGATCTTATTAATCATGCCGCTGCGCAAAGCGTGGTAAGCGATGGCACAACAACGCGCATTATTGTGCCTCGTTCAGACTATTTTTATGGCGAACCTAGCGAGCTCAAATGGCTCATTAGTAACGGCAGAAGCGCTTATTACGTTAGCGGCGAGCCAAGTGCAAGCGCACCTTTGAATGCTGGCAAAACTACCGAACTTACCATGGCGTCTTTGGCAGTATTTGCTCTTATGGCCTTTGTTGGTGGCTTGATTTTAAATGTAATGCCCTGTGTGCTTCCTATTCTTTCAATCAAGGCTATGGCGCTACAAAATAGCCATCAGAGTTTGACCCATAAACTTGCTTATTTAGCCGGTGTGCTGTTTTGCTTTAATGTGTTTGCACTGATAATTGTACTGCTACAGCAAAGCGGTCAGCAGGTTGGCTGGGGTTTCCATATGCAAGAGCCTGTGGTGGTTGTAGTTCTCGCGTTTTTATTCACATGGATAGCGTTAGTGCTGCTCGATGCAATGGCAATTAACTCTAACTTAGCAAATCTTGGGCAAGGTTTGGTGAACGGTGAATCAGCCACGGCTCACTTTGCCACCGGCACCTTGGCAGTAATAGTGGCATCTCCTTGTACCGCACCTTTCATGGCAGCCGCATTAGGTATTGCGCTGGTAAGCGAACCCTATGTCACGCTGTTGTTGTTTAATGCATTGGCGATTGGTTTTGCTTTGCCTTTAACCCTATTATTTGTATCAAAAAGAGCAAAAAACTGGCTTCCTAAACCAGGCGCTTGGATGGAGACATTTAAACGCGTGCTAGCTTTTCCTATGTTCGCCACCGTTGCATGGTTATGTTGGGTGTTTGCCGGGCAAAAAGGAGCGCAGCTGCAGTTTGTATTGCTAAGCGCACTGATACTTTTTTGTATGTTCATTTACCTTCTTGGTCAGAGCAAACGCGCAAGTACCAAAACATTCAATAGCCTAGCCGCGTTGCTATGTTTTGCCCTACCCATTTGGATAAGCACCACAGCTCAGCTCGGTTCGAGCGAACAAAGCACAAATTCAAATGCTCTGGCATATGTCGACTTTGACAGAGAGCGCCTCGCTAAGCTAATAAGCGATGAGGAAGTCGTGGTGGTTAATATGACCGCGGATTGGTGCATTACCTGTAAAGTTAACGAGCAGGTTGCGTTTTCCAGCAATGAAGTCAAGGCCGCATTAGCACAAGAGGGTGTGACCTATATGCTCGGAGACTGGACCAACAAAAACAATGAAATATTGCAGTATCTCAACGAGTATCAACGAGCAGGGGTACCTTTATATGTGGTGTACTCTGGCTCCCAAAATAAACAAGTATTACCCCAAATACTAAGCCCTAGCACAATTATTAACGCTATTAACCAAGCTAAAGAGGAAGTTCCAAATGTTGATTAAACCTTTATTGCATCAATCACTAAAAGTTGTTGTTACCCTGTTTGCTTTTGTACTTGCTACAAGCGCAAGTGCGCGAGTTGAAGTCGACGCACCAGCACCTGCATTTACGCTTACCTCAAGCAAAGGTGAAACAGTGTCACTGTCAGATTTTGCGGGCAAATACGTTATTCTAGAGTGGACCAATCACTTATGCCCCTACGTGGTTAAACACTACGGCAGTGATAACATGCAGATGCTGCAACGCAAATACACTGAACAAGACGTAGTTTGGCTGTCTATTATTTCATCTGCTGAAGGTAAACAGGGCTACGTTAGTAGCGATGAAGCAAACGCACTGACAAGCGAGCGGAATGCTGTTCCAACCCATGTGTTATTTGATACCAGTGGCGAAGTAGGCAAAGCCTATTCAGCTAAAACCACTCCGCATATGTACATTATCGACCCAGCCGGAGAGCTTAAATATGCTGGCGGCATAGACAGCATCAAATCGGCCAACCCAGCGGATATTTCTAAAGCTGAAAACTATTTAGATGTTGGTATGCAAGCGCTGCTCAGCGGCCAAGAAATTGAAAAGAAGCTAACGCCTCCATACGGCTGCTCAATAAAATATAAGAGCTAATCATCGGCATAAACTAAACCAAACTGCCCTCGCAAATTATCCATCAGTTCAATAATTTGAAGTGACTTTTGCAGGGGCAGTATTGGGCTATTGAAAATACCCTTTTGTAAGCACTCATTCATGTGGCTAATTTCGAAGCTAAACTTGTGGTCGTCTTCATAGGGGTAGTCATGATAAACCGGCTCTTGAGAATCTAGGCAAACTTCAAATCCTTTCGCGCCTAAAAAATGTGGGATACGAATGTAGCCTTTTTCACCATGAATCAGACTTTCTATGGGCGCACTTTGTCTAAACCCTGCGCTTAAAAGCGCTGTTTTTCCGCCCTCATACGTTAATAGGTAATTTGAAACTTCATCCACGCCAGTATGCGTCATGATCGCACTGGCTGTTGCGTTTATTGGTATTGCATCAAATACAATATCCGCCATTGTGATGGGGTAAATACCTAAGTCGAGCAAAGCGCCGCCGGCTAGCCTGGGGTTGAGCAAGCGGTGTTCGTCGGGCATCACGCGGTTTAAACTAAAATTCGCATACATCGACTTTATGTTTCCAATGACGCCATCCGCGAGTATTTGCTTTACTTTCGCAATAGCAGGCAAAAAACGCGTCCATACCGCCTCGAGCACCAGTAAGTTCTTGTCTTGAGCGGCTGCCCTGATTGCACGAGCCTGCTTTGCATTCACCGTTAGCGGTTTCTCGCACAACACGTGCTTGTTATGCGCTAAGCAAAGCATGATGTGTTCAAAATGAAAATTGTGGGTAGTGGCAACGTAAACCGCATCGATGTTGCTATCGTTAACTAATGCTTGGTAGTCTGCATGCACTTTATCGATACTGTGCTCTAAAGCAAAGGCATCAGCGCGGGATTTGTCGGACGCTGCGCAAGCATATAAAAGACCGCCAGAACTTGCTACAAATGACTTTGCAAAGGTCTTGGCAATGTGTCCGCAGCCTATCATTCCCCAATAAATCGTGTTTTTATCTGACATACATTTACCTAATTAGCTTTAGCCTGTTACTGTGATCTTTGTAAAAGGATTATACCTATGCAATAGCAGGCGTCGACAAGGGAGTGAAATATGGCGGGCCAAGATCATCAAACAGCTTTTTTTACTCGCAAACGCTGGGGAAGAGGTTTTCAGTATTTCGATAGTGCGAATAAGAAAATAACTCATCAAAAACAGTTAAAAAGAATTAAAGCTTTGGTGATTCCGCCCATGTGGGAAGACGTGTTAATTGCACCTCATGCGAATGACAAAATTCAGGCCTCTGGGCGAGATGCAAAAGGGCGAAAACAATACATCTATAGCGAGCAATGGCAGCGCGAACAACAAGGCTTAAAGTTCAAAAAATTGAAGCATTTTGCCAAGCTTTTGCCAAAGCTTAGAAAGCACTGCCTAGAGCTTGTTAACCAATCTGCTTGGACCCCAGATAAAGTCATTGCATTAATGGTGCTCATTCTTGACCAAACTGGCATACGCATTGGCAACAAACATTATGCTAAACAAAACCAAACTTACGGGCTGTCAACGCTGCGGCGCAAACACCTTTGTGTTGATGGCGATACCATCACGTTTAACTTCACCGGAAAAAGCGGGAAAGCGCGAGAGGTATCAATAGACGACGAAACACTCGCCAGCCATATTTGCGACTCGGCGCAGCAACCTGGCTACAGCATTTTTAGGTATTGTGATGGCGCTGGGCAGTGGGCTGATGTGAGTAGCGATGAAGTAAATGAGTTTATAAAAGTGCATATGGGAGAAGCATACACTTGCAAAGACTTTAGAACCTGGACTGGCACTTGTTTAGCGCTACAGCAGCATATCAGGCTTTTAAGCGCTGACGATAAGCCAAAACCCACCGGCACAAAGGCACAGCAAAAACACGTAAACAAAGTCATTAAAGCTGTTGCCAAAGAGCTGGGAAACACCCCCGCTATTTGTAAAGATTATTATATTCATCCCAAAATACTTGAGGTGATTA
>CAYQMI010000046.1:7305-28235 GCA_964418575.1 uncultured Glaciecola sp. | reverse complement strand
GGTCTGGTTCTTTCGCTTTTGCAATTTCTTCTAATTGCGCGCGAGTTACTGAACCCACTTTTTCCGTATTCGGACGACCAGAACCACTTTTAACACCAGCAGCTTTTAATAATAAAAATGATGCAGGGGGAGTTTTAGTTTCAAAGGTAAACGAACGATCTTCGTATACAGTGATAACTACTGGAACAGGAGCGCCTTTCTCAATAGACTCTGTTTTTGCGTTAAACGCTTTACAGAATTCCATGATGTTTACACCGTGTTGACCAAGTGCTGGACCAACTGGCGGTGACGGGTTAGCAGCGCCTGCTTTAACCTGTAGCTTTATTAAGCCAGATACTTTCTTTGCCATGTTTTTAATGCTCTCTAAGTTGTGGGTTAAACGCCTAATAGATATAGAGAATATCTATTTCGCCGGCTTCCCATCCATAAAAAAGGGCGCAAATTATAGGCTTTTCGATAAATTATGGCAAGCCTTTATTTGAACAAAACTGACATTTTTGGCGCTTTTTTTGCAAGTTGTCATTCATACATACTCAAAACGTTTGTAATTTGACGCGCTTATTTGAAAACTGCTTAAAAATCAATGCGCGAAGTAAATTAACAATAAGTTTAAGTTTTATATTATTATTGACGATAATCCTGTAACTATTTTCGCGCCATCATAATAGCGCCGACGGAGCACATGCAAATAAACCGACTATATAAGCACAGCAACAAAGGCCGTTTTTTATTGGTCGGTGCACTGCTGTTTGTAATATTCGGATTATGCGCTTTCTCTATTCAGGCAAACTCTGATGAAATACCTCAAATCTCAGTAGTGGTAAGCGCAAACAACCCTATCGAACAGATGAGTAAAAAAGACATCATCGATATATACATGGGGCGCTTTAATACCTTTCCAAATGGACTAGACGCAGAGCCCATTGACCTTCCAGATGGCAGTGCGGCGAAACAGGCCTTTTATCAGCGCCTGGTGGGCAAAGACGAACGCAAAATAAAAGCCTATTGGTCTCGTTTGCTTTTTTCCGGTAGAGCGCAACCCCCGCTCTCAGTAAGTTCAGCAGAAGAAGTAGAGGCTTTGGTTACTCAAACGCAAAGCTCAATTGCTTACGTACTAACCGCAGATGTGACTCAGGAGATGAAGATTGTCTATCAATTATAAATCACTCGCGCTGTTGAGTTTATTTAGCTCTAGCCTGTTTTCGCATTATGCGCAGGCCGGTGATTCGATGTTTAAATTTAGTGGATTTGCTAATCTAGGCGCTACCTATTCAAACGGCGATGAATTTGGCTTTCGCTCACAACTTATCAATAAAGGGCGAGACGGTTTTTCATTCGCGCCAGATTCTTTGCTCGGCTTACAAGTAAATGCCGACCTTTCTAACGATTTCGACTTTGTAGGGCAAGTTGTTATACAGGACCGCACAGATAACACCTTTTCAAACTATTTAGAATTGGCGTTTTTACGCTATCAAATTAACCGCAACTGGAGCCTTAAAGCTGGGCGTTTCAGCACCAATAGTTATTTATTTACTGATTTCAGATACGTCGGGCAGGCCTCGTATTGGGTAAGACCGCCCGTAGAAATGTATTCAACCGTTGGCTCTCTTGGCAACATGGACGGCGCTCAAGTTGATTACACTGTTGATACCAATTTAGGGTTTCTCAAATTAAGTGCCGCGTTCGGAGAGAGTAAACTTAACAACGACAATGACGACGGTGTTTTTGAATTAAGCTATCAAGACTTAGTTGTGTTGAATATAGAGTTACAATCCGACAATTGGAAAATACAAGGTGCATATCTAAGTGCAAGATTAGATGACTTTGATTTTGCAGAAATTGACCGGGTTCGCGCTGCACCTCTTCTCGCTCCGCCTTTACTTTCTCCGATATTTGAGGAAATTGAGAGCGCTCTCATTCCCGACGATGAACGCGTCAGCTATTATTCTTTGAGTGGTAAATATAATTTTGAGAAATTCGAAATTACAGCTGAATATGGTAACTATGATGGTGAATGGGCGTTTACTCCCGCATCACGGTTTGGATACGTTTCACTGGCGTACAATCATCAAACACTGATGCCTTTCGTCACCATATCTCGGTCTAAGCGTGACCAAGAGCCCGGCATAATTGATTTAGCTTCATTGGAGCAATCGCTCCCGGCCCAGCTGTTTGACGCTTTGTCGGATTCAGTACAACCGGCTAACGACGTTGCCATAGGGTCGTCTGTAGACCAATCATCAATAAGCCTTGGGCTGCGTTGGGATATTGGTAGCAACTGGGCCCTTAAATCGCAGTTTGACCACTTTCGCATCGACGAACAAGGAAGCGGATTGTTCGATGTGAAAAATGGCAATGTAAGCAATGATGGCGAAACATCGTACAATGTGACAAGCTTAAGTCTTAGCACTACTTTTTAGTATGAGGTAAAAGTCTACAATGTCGCTTTCTGTGAGAATCTCTTTGATTATTGGGTTTATTTCTATCGCCATTTCTTCGGCGGTGGCGTTTATGAACTTTCATATTCAATTAGATCATTCCACACAACAAAGCCAAAACCTCGTTATGCAAATGGCTCAAAACGACCAGGGCACCAGTTCAATTGCTGCTTATCTTCTTGATACTGAACTTGCCGACGAGATAGTAGACGGCCTAGCTACCAACGATTTGATTTCCTTTGCATCTATTTCTGCACATAACGAACAGCTCGCAAGTTCAGGCCGAAACACCCAAACCGATAACACGGTGATTGTGAGCCTCAGGAATCCTTTTGATGAAGCCGAACAAATAGGCCAATTGACAATTTATCCCGATACTAACTTTATTCAAACCCAAGCCACTTCAAATAGCATTCAAACCGCTCTGACCTTAATTGCACTGAGCACAATCATTGCCTTAATTGTTGGCATTTATGTGAATCTAAAACTAACAAATCCGCTGCGCTTTTTATCTGAGGCTTTTGAAAAAGTCGATACTTCAAACCCTGAAAAAATGACGCTTGTTAATATCGAATATAGTAAGCGTGATGAGATTGGCAAATTAATATTAAAAACTAACAACTTGATTGGGGCGCTACAAACGCGCTTCCGTTCTGAAAAGATACTCAGGCAAACTAATGACGAGTTGCAAAAGCGCTTTCGTTTGCTCTTTGAGCAAGCAACCGCGGGGATTGCACTGATTTCTGGTAAAGGAGAGGTCACCATTGCCAACCCTGCGTTTAAGTCCTTGTTTAGCAAACACGTTCTACAAGAGGAGTTTGCCTCCCTATTCGATGAGTCCAAAAAAGTCAGGGAACAGCTCAATATATTGCGCACCAGTGAGTCTGTTTCGCAGATAGACATCGACTTTGTAAGCATTAAAAATGGTGAGAAGCGCTACTTGCATTGCTTGTTTTCTCGAATACTCGACAGCAGAGAAGTTGCGCGTGCTGACTCTGAAAACTTATTAGAGGTAATTGTTTATGATGTTACTGCTCGTCGCCAACAAGAGCTAAAAACACGCTATGAGGCTGACCACGACTCATTAACGGGTTTGCTTAACAGACGTTCTGGGAAATCCAAACTGCAAGCCCAGCTAGATGTCGCTGTGAAGAATCAGCAGCTGTTTTCACTGATGATGATAGACTTAGACCGTTTTAAACCCATAAACGATACTCATGGGCATGACGCTGGTGATATCGTGCTTAAAACAATCAGCAAACGTATACAGGAATTAATTGAAGACTCTGAAGCGTCGCTTGTTAGGTGGGGTGGAGATGAGTTCTTGCTCGGCGTGACTATGGACGGTGATAAGAGCATGACGGAGTTTGCTGAATTATTACTTAGACGAATACAGCAAGATATTTCACTTAACCATGCAGTTACCGTTGAAGTGGGTGCAAGTATTGGAATAATTCGAACCCTTTACAGTGAACCGCAAAAGATTGAAACCTTGATTAGTCAGGCAGATACTTTGATGTATGCCATTAAAGAGTCAGGACGCAATCAATACCAAATATCGACCGTTTTTTAAGTGAGGGCCGCTATGCCAGGGAAGTTTGCTTTTTTTTGTAAATCGATCGCTTGTATTGCGATTATCATCACATTTGCTACGCATAGCTCTGTAATCGACAATACCCAAAGCAACACACAAGATGCTCCGCGGATAGACGCTGAGTCATCTACGAGCCAGCAAGCTGTTAATCCACAAGCTTTAGCCATTCAAGCATCAGTGCATACGGCACCGTGGGCGGTTGAATGGTGGCTACCTCGTCACCAGGCCAAACTAAACGAGATTAAGCAACGACAGTACAATATCGATTTAGTATTTCTTGGAGACTCAATTACGCATAATTGGGAATCTAAAGGAGCCGCGTATTGGCAAGACTTTTACACTGAGCGCAACGCTCTCAATTTAGGTTTTGGTGGCGATAGAACAGAGCATGTTTTATGGCGCTTACAAAACGGTGCGGTGGAGAACTTAGCGCCTAAGTTAGTCGTGCTAATGATTGGCACTAATAATACTGGGCACAGGCAAGACCCAGCAGAAGAGACCGCATTAGGTGTTCGACATATATTAGATGAGCTTCAGGAAAGGCTACCAAACAGTAAAATACTTTTACTGGCCATTTTACCGCGCAGTGCACATAGCGACAGCCCGCTTCGTGTACTTAATCAAGAAGTAAATCAATTGATCAAGTCTTATGCTGATAATCGCTCTATTTTTTGGTTGGATATGAATTATCTATTTCTGGATGAAAATGGCGAGCTTTCGACTGATGTGATGGCAGATTTACTTCATCCTGAGAGTGAACAATACTTGGTATGGGCAAGAGCCATTGAGCCCTACGTCGAGCGTTTTGTTGATAGCCCCGATACAAAATAACAGGTGCTTCGCTAAGTGCGATGCTTTTTTGATATAAAAAAACCAGCTAGCGCTGGTTTTTTCAAATTAACTGAGTGATTAGCCTTTTTCGACCTGACCAAACTCGAGCTCTACCGGTGTAGAGCGACCGAAGATAAGTACCGATACTTTCAAACGGCTCTTCTCGTAGTCAACCTCTTCAACAACACCGTTGAAGTCAGCAAAAGGTCCGTCAGTAACGCGAACTACTTCGCCTGGCTCAAACAGTGTCTTAGGTTTAGGCTTGTCTACAGACTCTTCTAAACGGTTCAGTATCGCGTCAGCTTCACGCTGCGTGATTGGCATTGGGCGGTCTGATGTGCCACCGATAAAACCTAATACGCGTGGAATACTTTTAACTAAGTGCCACGAGTCTTCGTTCATTTCCATTTCAACTAATACGTAACCTGGAAAGAACTTGCGCTCAGACTTACGCTTTTGACCAGCGCGCATCTCAACCACTTCTTCGGTAGGAACCAAAATCTCACCGAAATAATCTTCCATTTCGTGCATCTTGATATATTCTTCAAGAGTTTTCTTAACACGTCCTTCGTACTGAGAGAAAGCTTGTACTACGTACCATTTTTTATCAGCCATGACTTAACCTCCAATACCAGTAACTAAACCAATGGCCCACACTAGCACCATGTCGATTAAGTAAAGCATTAAGCCTACAACAGCTGTTGCAAACAAAATGATTAAGGTCATACGCACCACTTCTTGACGCGAAGGCCATACAACCTTGCGAACTTCAATGCGAGCATCTTTAGCAAAGCCTAAAAATGTTTGACCTTTGAACGTGGTCGCTGCTATACCAAGTGCAATTGCAACAACGGCAACTGCCGCTATAGCGCGGTATAATACAGACACTTCATCAAAGGTTTCGTAGCCATACACCAGCCCACCTAAAAGCCCTGCTACTAGTATCCATTTAACTAAGTCTAGTGGATTTGATGTATTTTCTAGCTTTTCACTCATTCGTGTTACCTTCCGGGCGCACTGCCGATTTAATATGCAGTGCCTAAAATCTGTTTTGCTCAATCAGAGTGGCAGGGGTGGAGGGACTCGAACCCCCAACCATCGGTTTTGGAGACCGCTGTTCTACCAATTCGAACTACACCCCTAAACTCTGATCACTTTTCAATAGTTACACTACCCTTGTGAAGTTGTAAGTCTTGTGGGAATCTTCAGCGTCATAAGGGAGGGAGGCGTATTATACTTACCCCGTCAAATGATACAAGCGAAAACCGACATAAAAATCCTAAAACCCCCGAATAAAAAGCCCCTTCTCAAAATGTTAAGTGCAAAGGACGCTGGCCTCGCTTTGCATCTTAGGATAACGTTTATAAGTTTATTGATTGATACGACTTATAGTAGGAAGCTCAAATGGAAAATCACAAACAACAGGCTTTGCAAGACTTTGTTGAATACCCTGTGGCCGAGATGGAGCAAAGAGCTAGCGACTTTTATGCCAATGTGAAGCGTAGGCACAGCATTCGACAGTTTAGCGAGAGACCGGTTCCGCGCTCCATCATTGAGCACTGCATTAAAGCTGCTGGCACTGCACCTAGCGGCGCCAATCATCAGCCATGGCATTTTGTTGCCATACAATCTCCCGAAGTAAAACGCCAGGTCAGGGAGCAAGCTGAAGCCCATGAGCAAAAGTTTTATCACGGCAGTAATACATCACAAGAGTGGCTGGATGCGCTCAAGCCTTTGGGCACTGATGCGCAAAAGCCTTATTTAGAAACTGCACCGTGGTTAATTGCGATTTTTAGTCAAAAGAAAGGCGGCATTGAGGAAGGCAAAAAACAGCAAAACTATTACATACATGAGTCGGTAGGCATTGCTACCGGGATATTAATTACCGCTTTGCACAATGCTGGGCTTGCAACACTTACGCATACGCCTAAGCCTATGAGTTTTTTATCAAACATTTGCCAACGCCCCGACGATGAGCGCCCATACATGCTATTGATAGCAGGCTACCCTGCTGAAGGCGCGACCATTCCAGAGCACGCCCTTAAAAAGAAGCAATTCGAACAAATATGCACTGTAATTTAACCCAATATTTGTAAGCGCTTACAATAATCAGAAACCACTAGCGTAAAGTGGTGCAGCGCCTATCGCCTTGCCATCTTGCATCATAATAATAGCAGGGTAATAAGATACGTAGTTTCCCTCAAGCGCATTATCAGAAACCCAGACTAAATGGTTCTTGTTTTTGAGCTGGCCTTTGTACTGGATTTGAATTACCGCTTGGTCGTCGCTATAGGTTAGCATTGAGCGTTCAAGCCAAAGTTCAAATCCCGCTTTTGACAAACTCACTCCTCTAGCAACGCTAGGGCCTAGGGATGTAGGCAAATCTCTTACATTAAGACCATGGAAAATTGCGCGCATGGTGACCTCTGGAGAATCATCAGGGCTTATTCCTATTGCAAGTGAGCACGGCAAATATTCGGCTGCCGCCATTTGATTACTCACCGTTTCTTGCAAACGAAATACCGCTCGCATCTGTTCGTAGTCGTGGCAGGTCGTTACCTGCATTCCATTCTCTAGTACAACAGGCCGTAAGCTAGCTTTATACTCCGGTTCGCTCTGACACGCAGACAACAAAACTAAGCCTAGCAAAATAAAAGCCTTAAGCTGTATTTGCCCTTTGCGCAATCGACTCACATTAAGCAAGTTAATGCCCTCGTGCATAATTTGCTTCACGTCTGCGTCGGGTGGCATAACTGTCACCAAAGTCCTCTAACTCAGCAAGAGCAGCATCCCAATCTTGATTGGTCACGCATTTGAAAAACATGGGGCATTTTCGCTTTAAACTGCCGTATTGGAAACTCACTGAAACAATAACTGTCTGCCAGCGTGGAGGTACTACACTAAAATCCACCGCACTGGTTTTGTTGTATTGCTCAATGGCATCTTTTGCCATTTTATATTTCACAACTTGGTTAATCGCATCGGCCTGACTTTGAGTTATTTTCAGAGGGTTGCGTTGTAAAAAACGCAAGGCCTCGACTCCCTTATAGCCAAGGTATGGCTTTAATATTTCGATTAAAGACTCACTTAATCCTAGTCGCTGTAAATCTCTTAAATCACGGGCTCCTAAATCGAAACCTACCGCGATAGTAACACCACTTTGGCTATTTTCGGGGTCTGGAACATAGCCCTTTGTTAAGCTGCCGCCTTCAAGCTCAGCAATAAAGTCAAAATCGATATTGATGCGTGGATCTGGCAAGGTAACACTCATAAAAACTCTCCCTTTGATTGCATAACAACCCTAGCTACAACATAGCATCCGCTATATTAAGACTATTATGGTAGTAGTTTGTTTACTCATTATGATTGACTTTACTAAGTAGTAAAACTAAAACTATAGTTAAGATGTAAATAAATAGTAAAAAAGCGCTAAAAAACCGGCTGAATGTAACGTAGGTCATCTCATAAAATAAAAGGGGTCCACATGGAATCTTTAAAAGTTACCGACCATATGAATAGACGAGCAGTTAAACTACAGGTTGATATGCCAGTAGCCGAAGCAGTCGGTGCCTTGCTGAGTGGCAAGCAGTCGGGGGCGCCAGTTGTTGATGCAAAAAACAAGGTGGTTGGTTTTTTATCTGAGCAAGACTGCATCAGTCAAATGATTACCTCTAGCTATTACCGCGAACAAGTGTGCCGAGTCAAAGATATTATGAAATCCCCACCCTTAACCGTGAAAGGCTATGACTCAATACTCGAACTGGCTCAAACCATGTTAAAAGCCAAACCCAAAATCTATCCTGTTATCGACGATAATGGTTGTTTAGAGGGCTCGATTAACCGCTCTGAGGTATTAAAGGCCATTGATATGCATTTGCGAGATGCATATAAAAACAAAGGCAAGTGAATAATAAGTAAATTTGGATCTGAAAAAACAAAATAAGTATTTTCAACAGCTGTCAAAATTTTCCACACTTGCTAAACTCAGCGCGTTTTTACTTCTTTAGGAATTTGTTTTGACATATTGTTTAGCTATTCAGGTAAATAAGGGTATCGTCTTCGCGTCAGACTCACGCACTAATGCGGGTGTTGATTATGTAGCCTCTCATAGTAAGATGTACACATTCCTTTTTCCAGGGAATCGCTCACTATACATTTTAACTTCAGGTAGTTTGGCAACCTCTCAAGCGGTCATAAATCGCATTTCTAGTGATTTGAAAAATGAAAACGTTTCATTTAATTTACTTAAGGCGAATTATCTGCACGAAATAGCCGAATATATTGGCGAACTAAGCCAAAATCAGCAGACAAAGCATGATGTCGCCATGCGAAAGAGTAATATGAGCTCAGAATCAAGTTTTATTGTTGGTGGTCAAATTGCTGGACAAAACTGCGCTATTTTCCATGTTTATCCGCAAGGTAATTACATAAAGGCGTCTGCCGAAACACCCTACTTACAAATTGGTGAGAGTAAATACGGCAAACCGATACTCGATAGGGTCGTCGCAGCCACTACCAGTTTAGAAGATGCTGCACGTTGTGCCTTAGTTTCACTAGACTCCACAATTCGTAGCAATATTTCAGTAGGGCCTCCCATTGAATTAGCTATTCATACGAATGGCGATTTGAATGATACATACCACAATACTTTTACAGCAAATTCACCGATGTATAAATCTCTGCAAAAACAGTGGAATGAAGGCCTAAAACGCGCATTCAAGCGTCTACCTAGATTTGATTGGGAAAAGAAAGAGTAAGCTCGCTTATAACATCACTTTGTTTAATATTAAGGCCTCTTGTGCATTGCTTCAATCAATGTATAGGTATACTGTGAAGGCTCGGAACGCATAACATACTTTGGTGCCATCATTTGATGAAACTACGCATAGAGCACTTAACTCGTCACCGATATTCAGGACCGGTGAGTTTTTCACGGCATATTCTATATCTTCGGCCCATTGACGGACACCTAAGACGCGTTCAGCATTTTTCCGTAGCTACCATTCCGCCATCTAAGCAAAGCTACATAAGAGACATTGATGGCAATACCGTGTTGCGCTGCGACTTTGGCTTAACGGAATCTGAAATTTTAGAGTTTCGCACTCATATTGATGTAGAAATCAATGACGACAATCCTTACAACTTTTTGTTAGAAAGCTACGCTGTTGAATATCCATTTGACTATCACGAAGCTGATTTGAAGGCTTTGCAGCCATATCTATCTGACGATGCCGAACCCGAACAAACTAAAGTCAGACAATGGTTCGCTCAAACAGAATTACTCAACAGTAAGCCTGTGAATACCGTTCAGCTTTTGAATGATTTAAATCAAACCATTCGCCGCGATATTTGCTACTTGCGCCGCGATGAAGAGGGCATCCAGACACCTGAGCACACGCTTTCTTTACGCAGTGGTTCATGCCGAGACATAGCCGTATTATTTATAGCAGCGGTTCGGCAACTTGGCTTAGCGGCCCGCTTTGTCAGCGGTTATTTATATGACCCTCCTCAAGAAGACAGCTCTGAGCATTTATTCAATCGGGCGCTTGGTTCGATGCATGCTTGGGCAGAGGTATACTTGCCAGGTGCAGGATGGAAAGGCTTCGACCCAACCAACGGTATTTTGGCAAATAGTTATTTTATCCCTACCGGGCTCAGCCACGCGCCTGAAGTTGTGGCTCCTATTCAAGGTAATTACTTTTCAAAACAAATGACAGAGTCGTCGTTGGAATTGGCACTACATATCGAGGAATTAAAAGGTGACCTATCTACATGAAGTTGAAGCGCTAGCCAACGCGCTAGAAGCCGAATTAGCTAAGCAAAATATTGAGCTAACGATGGGCGGCGAACCTACGTTTATTGTCGAAAGACCCGAAGCGGATGAATGGAATAACGCCGCAATGGGCGAAGAAAAGCTCGGCTATGCTAGACGTATGACTGCACAACTGATTAAAGATGTTTACCCTGGCGCTCTTGCTATGCAGGTATTTGGCAAATGGTACCCGTCTGAGCCATTGCCGCGATGGAACTTCATGACCCTCCATTCAACGCAAGGCGAAGCGTTATGGCCAGAAACTGAACGTTTAATGCTAGACGATGTGCAGGGCAAGAATACACCAGAGCTTGCACAAGTGCTTATTCAAGACATTGCAAATATACTGGATCTTGACGGCTATGTTCTTAAGGCTTTCGAGCAGGCGAATCAATATAACGACATTACACTCGCTGGCTGGGTATTGCCCTTGCAATATCAGGATGGGAAATGGACATCCTCACATTGGCCATATCAACAGGACAAATCTCTGCAGCTTTTTGTAGGAGATAGCCCGGTCGGATTACGCTTACCCTTGGGAGACTTACCAAAAGACTGTTTGCAAACCGCAATTAGTGTTCAAGTAAGAAAGGGCGCCATAGAGCTTTTTCTACCTCCCTTAGATTTAGAGGCGTTTCGTGCCTTAATTATTGTTATACGCCGCTTAGTCAATGAAGCCGACTTAGGGGACCTTTTGCTCTGCGGCTATGCTCCGAGCAACGCTGAAGAATCATTGACCATACTAGGCCTTGCTGCAGACCCCGGCGTTCTAGAAGTGAACCTGCCGCCTAGCAAAACTTGGAAAGAATATGATCAAATTTTGCAGCAGTGCACCAAGGCCGCGGCCGCGGTCAAACTGCAGTTAACTAAACTGCAGCTTAATGGCACAGTTTATGGTACTGGTGGCGGTTCGCACCTGACTTTTGGTGGCAAAACCCTCGAATCTAATCCATTTCTCAAACAAGCAAAGCGCATCGCATCAGTATTGAGGTATTGGCAACATCATCCTGCTTTGTCCTACTTTTTTACAGGCCAACATGTGGGGCCTGGTTCGCAAGCGCCAAGAGTAGACGAAGGGCCAAGACATGGATTATACGAACTAGAAGTAGCATGCGAAGGTCTTGAAAACGCAAGCTATGTTCCTGACGGTTTGGAAATTGACCAGTTTTTAAAGAACCTAATGACTGATTCGTCGGGTAATACGCATCGTGCCGAGCTTTGTTTTGACAAGTTTTACAACCCGGCATCGCCAAATGGCATGCTGGGGATTGTTGAATTCAGAGCATTTGAAACTTACCCAAAAGCAGAATGGATGTCGCTTGCTGCCCTATTTATTCGCTGTATTATTGCGCGGCTTTTTTCTTCTGCATTTACTAAAGGCTTAAAACGCTTTGGTCCAGAGCTTCACGACAGATATTTTTTACCCGCTTTTTTGTGGCAAGACATACAAGAGATTTGTGAAGACCTGAATGCGCACGGTTTGCCATTTAAAGCCGAGTGGCTCTCACCGATATTAGCATTCAGAAGCCCAAGTGTTGGCGAACTTAAAGTCCCGGGTGGGCGCATTGATGTACGACAGGCTTTTGAATCTTGGCCTTTAATGGCAGAGCAAAGCCAAGGCAGTTCAACCGTTCGTGTAGTGGATAATTCCACTGACCGCCTTCAGTTAACTCTGTCAGACAAAAGTCTATTGAATACCGCAGAACTGCGAGTGAATGACGTCACAGTGCCTTTTGAGGAAGTTAATGGTTTAATGATATGCGGGCTTCGCTATAAGTGCGCTAGCGCTTATCCTGCGCTTCATCCCCATGTGCCGATTCAGTCACCCTTATGGTTTGAATGGGTCGACAAAACTAGCGGTGAAACACTTGCTGCGGCTCGCTATCATTATTGGAATCCCAAGGCGGCTATTTATGAAGGGCGACCTATAGATGAAGAAGACGCAGCCACTCGTCGCGCCGAGCGTTGGCAATTCGCAGGCGATTTAGTGGGTCGCGTTGGTCAAAGTATCACGCCAAAGCTTTCCCCTGAATATCGTTTCACATTAGATTTACGTCGGCAAATTAAGCCGGCGTAAACTTAACGCTTGCAGCAGCCTCTTTGATAACACGATGCACAAAACGCAGTTTATTCAGGGCAGACATTGATATTACAAAAGGATATGCGTCATCAAGCCCCATACTGCGATTGAGTGCATTTAAAGAGCTCGTTAGCTTACACCAATCGCTAAACAATTTAGTAAAGTGTTTTTCGGTAGTTAATGGGTCGTCGTCAGCAGGCTCAAGAAGTGGATCGTCTAGCGTACTCCCTGCAAGACTAAACTTAAAATGATTCGCCGTTTCTAGGGTATCTATCATGTGCATGTAGTGGGCCCATGTTTCTGCCCAATCTTCCCATGGGTGCATGCTAGCATAAGCACTTATCCAAACCTTCTCCCATTTATGCGCCGGCCCATTGGCATAGTAATGTTTCATGGAGTCTTGATAGCTAACCCGTTCATCGCCAAAGAGTTCCCTGCATTCATCAATATGCTTTGTATTACTAATAAGGCAGTTCCAATAATAGTGACCGGATTCATGGCGAAAATGTCCGAGCAAAGTGCGGTAACGCTCCTTCATTTTCTCTCGCATGTCGATTCGAGAAGAAGGGTCAGCTTCGTTCAGGTTAATCGTGATCAAGCCATCGCTGTGGCCTGTAGTGACGTATTTTTTAATGAAAAGCTCATTGCCGTATTCATCCTCAATTTCGTCCGCTAAAAACTCAAATCCGAGTCCCTGCTCAGGGTCCACTTTTTTACTGACAGCCGGTAAATCGAGCTTAAAAAGCGTGTAGAGCAAACGTCGTTTGGCCGCCTCTACATTGTACCAAAGCTTTATTTTCTTTTTGTCAGCCAAATCATCGCTAGCGGTATTCGTTAGCCGACAAGAGCGACACAAACTTTCTTTTTCGTCAGCTTCAACCATCCAGTTGCATATGTCGTGAATTTTGTAATTATCGCAACGTCGATAAAGTTTAGTGCTGTTGGGCGTTTCATAGAGACCTGCGCCCACCTCGTTTATAGGCGCGACTTCTAAAATGTCTGGCAAAAAGCCTAACGTAGATTTGCACTTAACGCATCGCGTGTTAGCAAAATGCAACTGATTGCTGCAACTGCAAATAAATGTCTTCACACTAGCACCGGCAACTAGTCGAGTATTGACTCAAGGACTTGGCGCTAAATAAGCTAAAGTTCATTTCACTATCAGAAATAACTTTCATTTAATTCCTTATCAATTTCTATTAATGCCAGCTGGATATCATCAATAAACTCATGCAGCTTATGCTGGGTCAGTTTAGCGGGGTGTGCATTTAAAATGTAACTTCTGATGTTGCGCGTTTTACTCAAACAACTTTTATTATTAGGCAATTGCGCGATTGACTGCTCCGTTTGTTCAACTGTGTGTAAAAGTGAACGTGGAAATCTAGATTCCAGCAATAAAAACGCCAATACATCCTCTCGATTAATGCGCATTCTGACTTCACGACGATACATCTGATACGCACTCATAGATTTTAATACGCTCATCCATTGAATGTTGCTAAACGCATTCGACTCATCATCAATATCAGGCAATAGCGAAGCAGAACGAACATCAATAATTCTGGTAGACATATCGGCACGTTCAAGGTTACGCCCGATTCGTAAAAAGGCATAAGCATCGTCATGCGTCATAGTACCCGTCAATAAACCCGTGATTGCTTGGTTGGCTTTTATGATACGTTTTAGAAAGTCATAACGAGTTCTACGAGAAAATGCCAAGTTCTTTTCTTCGGTAACAAAAAGATATATTTCGTTGATTTGCTCCCACGCTTCTTGCGGCAGTATCTCTTTAACGGTTCTCGCGTTTTCACGGGCAGCACTCAACGAACTGACAATTGAACCAGGATTTTCTCGCTGTGTAATCATGAAGTTGATCACATTATTTTCGTTAGCCTCATCATATTTTTCATAAAATAAGGAGCGAAACGATAATATGTCCACAATCGGTTCCCAACCGAGTTTTACCCTTGAAGGCAAATCTAGAAGCAAGTGAGAATTTACATTGATTAAGCGGGCAGTGTTTTCTGCACGCTCTAAATAACGGGCCATCCAATAAATATCGCTGGCAACTCTTGAAAGCATGCTCATTATTCGCCCTCCATATCAACAATCCAGGTGTCTTTGCTACCGCCACCTTGTGATGAGTTAACCACCATGGAACCTTTAACTAATGCTACTCGAGTTAAACCACCCATCGTAACATTCACCTCTTTTCCACTAAGAATAAAAGGACGTAAATCCAGATGTCGGGGCTCGACCTTAGTGTCTACCATAGTGGGAGCGGTAGAAAGGATAAGCATGGGTTGAGCCACATAGTTTCGGGGATCTTTTTTAATCAATTTTCGGAATTTATCATGTTCTTTTGCACTAGCATGAGGCCCCATCAACATGCCATAGCCGCCAGATTCATTGGCTGGCTTTACTACCATGTCTGCAATATTTTCTAGCACATATTCGCGCTCTTTCTTATTGTTACACTTATAAGTGGGAACATTCGGTAAAATTGCTTCCTCACCTAAATAATATTCGATAAGTTTGGGCACATATGCATATACAACCTTATCATCAGCAACGCCAGATCCTGGGGCATTTGCCAAAGCAACATTACCCGCTTTCCAAGCCCGTATAATGCCCGGTACGCCGAGCACGGAGTCCTCTGCAAATACCTCAGGGTCAATAAACCAGTCGTCTATTCGTCGATAAATCACGTCAACTCGCGATAGGCCGCTAATCGTGCGCATGTAAACACAGTCGTCATCTTCAACTACCAAATCCGTGCCTATTACTAGTTCTGCTCCCATTTGCTGCGCAAGATAGGCATGTTCGAAATAAGCGGAATTGTAAATACCGGGGCTTAGCACCACTATTTCAGGCTCTTCTATTTTTCTGGGGGACATTTCAGCAAGCATGTCATAAAGTTGCGAGGGATAGTCGTCAACAGGCAATATGCTATATTTTTCGAACATTTCAGGAAAAACACGTTTCATCACGTGGCGATTCTCTAGCATGTAAGACACGCCCGATGGAACCCGCAAGTTATCTTCTAAAACGTAAACGGTTCCTTTGTTATCCCGCACTAAATCAGAGCCGCAAATGTGAGCCCACACTCCATGGGGCGGACTAAAGCCGCGACACTCTTCCAAATAATTTTTTGATTTTTTTAACAAGCTGGCAGGAAACACACCGTCGTTAATTACGTTTTGCTCGTTGTATAAATCGTCTATAAACATATTCAGTGCTTTAACGCGCTGTTTTAAACCTTTTTCAATTTCTTGCCATTCAGATTTATCGATTAAGCGAGGCACTATGTCAAAAGGCCAGGCTCGGTCAATTGAGCCCTCTTCATCGTTATACACTCTGAACGTTATACCCATAACATGGATAGCAGAATCGGCGGCGGCTTTTAATTCATTGATTTCTTTGTCGCTCAGATTCTTTAAATAATCACAAAGCTCTTGAGAATATGCTCGCGGTTTACCTGCTGCCTGAATAAGCTCATCATGTAAGCCTTTTGCACGATAATTACCCCATCGAATAGCCATATTAATCCTTTCATATTTAGATGATTATTATGTATACCATATCAATGGCATAAAGCTATTGCATATTTTCTATGCAGAACAAAAAGGCAGCCATTGAAATAATCACAACTCCTTTGCAAATAGCAACCGTGACGAAAGCGACAAACAGCATTTGACCTATATGGAGGCATAAAGCATAAAAAAGCACGACGTAGCCGTAAGCTAACGCCGTGTTCAGGAGGGAGATAAACTGAATTTAAAAGTCTTTTTAGGAATTAGACTTTTCTTAATTTTCCTAGCATAAATAAACCACCCAAGATACCTGCTAAAAGACCATAAAGAGTAGGCGCTGGAACGGGTACTTGAGTCATTTGTAAGGTTTCTGTGCTCAAGAAAAACGGCGTTACTGCCATTGCGCCGCTTGGGGTTGGCGCCGGTAGCGCCTCAAATACTAGACCACATGCACTAATGGTATCGCAAAGGCCGGTAACTTCTCCCTTCAGGAAGTCAGGGTCATCCCAATAAGCCGCAAATGCCGAGCCTACACCATAGTTAGTGCTTGGCGAGAACAAAGATAGGCTTAAACCCTCGTCGGCGGTGTCGCCCAAGGCCCCACCATCAAGATTATAGGCGATACCCATAAACGCACTGAATAAACTCGTCATATCACTTTGGCCGCCAAAGCCGTCGATACCATTTTTATCGTAAACAACAGTTTGGGGGCCGGCTGAAGTACCAAAACCGTTGAATGTTACTTCCGCAGAAATAAGCTCGTTGCCAAAAGGACCATAGCCAGCATCTACCGCCAGTTGCCCGCGAGCATATATCTGACCATCGCCATCCATGTCTTTACCAACAAAAGAACCAGTAATAGAAGCGTTGGTTAATACCCCTTTCAGTAAATTATCATCTTGGTCAAATTCATAGCTATAAAAGCCGCTTTGAGTAAATTCGAACTTGACCGGCATTATTGCTGCATTTGCCGTTGCAATGGATGCGCTGATAAGCGCGGCTGCGAGTAAAAACTTTGAGTATTTCATATCAATCCTTAATTGAATTTAAGAGGATGCTTGGCAAGCTTTGAACGAATCATGCATAAGCTTCTCTCTTGTTATTTTTAATTCATGAACAGGCATGCTATAGAGCTTAATTAGCACAGCGCATTGAGCGCCGAAAGCTTTGCCAATACTGCAAATGCTGTAATGCATGACGGGACGACAGCAAAGTACGCTAAATGTGGAGTTTTAATCCTGAAAAAAGGCTAAATTTTCCTAAAGAAAACCTAAAGAGTGTTTTTATAAAAATTATATTTATATGTTTCAGGTGCTTATATTTATTGAGGGCAATAAGAAGGTTGGTGATTTTGGTATTCAATAAAACGACAGTAATCTGGCCATTTATCATTTTCTTGCCAATAAGACATCAGGCCTACATCTTTAAACAAGGCAATTACCTCTTCTGAGTTTTTGAACTCCAAAGTGTTTCGAGTATATTCCCTCATAAGAAAAGAGTCTGAATGCAAGTAGCCGTGGATAAATTTAAAATCTCTAATCAAACCATTGTTTAGGTTGTTATTTATGCGAGCTAATAACTCCTCAAATAAACCAGCGCTAAGGGCTAAGTTAAAATCTAAAAAAGGCATTGCTTTGATAAGCGCTCTCGCCTCTTCAATGTTGTTTGCTATTAGCGCATCAATTACCTGAGAATGCTGAAGGTAAACTGGGTGTTGCTGCAACAATTCTTCGCGTAAAGCGAGATATTCAGGAAGGTCTCCTTTCATCATTGCCACTTGAACCTTAATACTTGCTGCGTCAAAGCCCCTGTTTTCTCCCAAAGCCTCAATGATCTCAGCCTGATACTCAACAAGTTCAACATTGCCTTGATGGCTATAAATAATAGCCAAATAGCTGTGCATCAACACCGAAAGCGGAAAATACTCAAGGTGCTTTTCAAGCAGTTTTGATGCTTGGTCAAAATACCCAAGATGCATATAAAACTCAGCCAGTTCCCTTACGCAAACAACGCAAGCCGGCGCATACTCTACTGACGACTTTAATAGTTGCTCATACTCAACAAAATTTGCATCAGCAACATCAAACTTATACGAAATTGCTTTCGCAACTGGGTGTTCTGGGGCACGAGCATTAGCTTGTTTTAACAATAATTCGTATTTAATTAAAAACGAATTACGCTTTTCAACTTCGGTTTCGTAGAGGCTTAGGCTCCGAACTGCCACGGCTTGTTGAATAAAGGCCATAACAAAGTCTGATCGTTGACTCACGATTGTTTCAAGAATTTCTATCGCTTTGTTTAAGTTATCTTCACCTCGTCTATCAATAAGATACAGGGCGTGGTTGTATTGCGTTTGTAAGTCTTTTGATAACTTTTCAATTTCTGGAGCTGGTTTTGCTGCATTAATTTTTGTCAGAATGTCGCCAAGATCCTCAGCAGTAATCACTTTTTGTGCCTGAGTGTCAAAACGCCTAAGGCCCTGCCAAACCAGCAATCCGTCTTCTTTTTTTATCTGAATATTTACGATTTTATCATCTGCAGTGCTTTCGTTTACCCTATCAATATAGATTTCAAGACGACTGTTTTTGTTGTTTTCGTCAATATAAAGCCTGCTCGGAAAGTTTGTTACTGACAATAGCTGGTCTTTGAGTTTCTGCTTATCAGCACTTGAGTCATTGCTCGCAATTGGCACTTGCGGCGCGGCCTCTGTTTGAATTGGCGTCCAAGTGGAATAAACCCAAGCCGCTGACAATGCCAGCGCTATCAGGCAAGCATAAATTATGTAGGCATGTTGTTTTTTATCAGAATTAAATGTGCGGGGTTTACTAACTTGTGCATCCGTTGAAGTGACTTCAACCAACAATTGATAACCTTTGCCGTGTATCGTTTTTATAAATTTAGGATTTTTGGGGTGATCATCGAAAACTTTACGTAGTTCTGATATGCAACGAGTTAAGCTCTCTTCTACCGTTACACTTGTGCTCCAAACGCTCTGCATAAACTCATCGCGACTAACGACCTTGCCGGCCTGCTCTATCAATAGCAGTAAGACGGCCATGGTTTTAGGGTCTATTTTATGTGTTTTACCCGATTGAGTGTTTTTTACCGAGCGGTCGTCAGGATTAATTTGCCAGTGTGCTATTTTTATCATAATAACCAATTCATATTTTTAATATGCTTAATCTTTTATTGATATGCTAAAACCCTAAACAGCAAGCGCCTGATAAATTTACTTGCTAAGAAAAGAAAACTAACAGACTTTGTCTACCAAGTACAAAAAGTAGTCAATTATAATATTTGCACTTTAAAAGACCGTAAAGTCTAGAGCTCAAAGCTTTAAACGATTTGTTACTTTTAACACATTACAATGTTGCCATAGCTAGCCCATACTAGCTTCACTTAATATTATTCAGGGAAGTATCATGTTAAAGCACGCTTGCACTATCAGGTGGGGTCTCATACTGACCCTTAGTATATTGCTAATGCCCTATGCGGCACTTACTCAAGAAAAACCTATTGGCGACCTGAAACACTTGGGTACTTTATTTAATGAAGGCTCATACGAAATGGTGATCGAAAACCTAGAAAAATTCCCTGCGTCCTCACGAACTAGCGAGCATTATCGCTTCCTCATTTATAGCTACGCGGAAAAAGACCTAGACAAAGCAGAAGCGGCCTCAGAGCTTGCAATTGAAACACTAAGCAATGAACCTGATGTATATCTTTTTCATGCGAGTATCATGGGAGCGCAGGCAAGTGAGTCGATATTTAGTAGCCTAAGCTATGCAAAAAAGGCCTTAGCAAGTTTAAACAAGGCTGTGGAGCTTGCCCCCGAAGATATTAAATATCGTGAGGCCTTATTGAGTTTTCATCTAAACGCGCCAAGCATTGCCGGCGGCGATACTGACCTTGCACTTGAACAAATACGCATAATTGAAAAGCTCGACTTAGTTCAAGGTACCGTAAATTTGGCTTGGTACTATCAAGCTACTGACGAAACCGACAAAGCGCTGAATGTTCTTCTGCAAGCCGACACCGACTTCCCGAACAACATAGCGATACTCAATGCCTTAGCAAATTTTTATCTAAGCCAAGAGCAACATAGCTTTGCCATACAGTCCTTAGAAAAAATAACTAAAATAAGCTTGCTCGCACCTGTTGAAGACGAATTAATTGTCATGGAGGAATACGACGAAGCTCGCTTTCGTCAGTTAAATGCTCATTATCAAATTGGAAGGGCTGCACTACTTGGCGATACCGCTTTAAACGAAGGAATTTCCCACATGAAGCTCTATATCGATACAATGCAAGACCCAGACGCGATTGCGACGATGGATTTCAGCGGTCTGCCTTCGGTTGATTGGGCTTATTTACGTTTGACTGGTTTACTGCTTGCTAACGCACAAAGCGAGCTGGCAAAGGTCAGCTTTGCAAAAGTAACTTTGGATAACAACGATGGCAACATGAAAAGCATTTATAAAAATCTGAAAAAGAAATTAAATTAAAGGTTAAATAGAGCAGCTCCGTTGCATGCTCTATTTACTTTAGCCTGGCACCGCCCTAATATGGTTTTGTTAAAAGTATAAGTGCATTTACAAGGAAGCGTTTTGCCTGCAAATCAAAATCAGAAAAAAATTCAGTT
>CAYQMI010000046.1:0-7205 GCA_964418575.1 uncultured Glaciecola sp. | reverse complement strand
TACGAAGAAAGATTTGATTTGTTGTTTTATCTTGCTCATGAAAAGTCTCGCAAACAATTTAATTCTGACGGCAGTGATTTTGACCTAATTGAAGGCGAAGTATATTGGTACTTTGAGTTAAAAGAGCAAACCGATTCGAGAGTGCAAGCAGTGTTAGGAAAACGTGAAGACGTGCACTTATATATTGATGTACGTAAGTACGATATCGACGACAAGTTTTTGGGCTTTGTTGGAGTCGGTAAATCTCTGGCAGATTTTCTAAGTTCATTTGAAGCGTTTAGGGCGAGTTATGGGCACGAGTTTCTCTTTGTAAATAACAACGACGAAATTGTTTTATCTTCTTTACCCGAGCTCTCTCCAGAAGAAGCAGAACTTGGTAGCGACAATATCGTTGTAAAAACCACGGACGATGTAGTTTGGTATCAAGACTTCGTTGAGCAAACTAAGCAAGAGGCTTGGCCTAGTGCATTAGTCACTGGTGAAAAGGGTGACTTGTTAGTTTCAAAGCTAGACTTACAGAGCCTAAATTGGAGCCTGTATATTTTAACGCCGCTGGATGTGAGACAGCAGCAAGTTAACCAGTCATTTGCCATCTATTTGGCGCTTGGCTTACTCTTTACGTTTATTGGATATAAGGTATTTTATCGATTTGGCGAGGCCTACATTAACAATCTCAGTCGCAGGGGCAACCAAGACTCACTCACTGGCCTTGCAAACAAAGAGTACGCCAGAGTATTTTTCAATCGAATGCGCAAGCGCGAACGTCAAATCGCTGTGATTGTAGCCGATGTAGACGACTTTGGCGTCACTAACGATGAACTTGGGCACAATGCGGGTAATGAACTTATCAAGGCTATTGCGGAAGTGTTTTTGAAAAAAACGCGCAAGCACGATCTTGTCGCTCGCTGGAAAGACGAAGAGTTCATACTTGTATTGCCAAATACAACCAGTGATGAGGCCTTTGAATTAGCTGAATCATATCGCAAGTGTTTTGAAATGCTGCCACTACCGGTTGCTAATACGAGCGTGAAACTGACGCTAAGCTTTGGCTGCAGCGCCTCTCGCAACTATGCAGATACGCTCGATGTATTGATAGAGCGAGCAGATCGCGCCATGTGTAAGTCAAAGGAAAGAGGTAAAAACTGTGTCACTACAAGCGGCGGCGATACTGAGTAAAACAAGCGCCCCAGTCAATTAGCCAAGTAGTATTGATAAGCTCCTTGGCGAGTTGAGTTCCTCTAAACCAATTACTCTACTACCGTTACTCTACGCCAGTTATTCTACACCAATAAATCCGCCCGTTTGATGTGCCCATAGTTTGGCATAAATGCCGCCCTTAGCAATAAGCTCTGCATGAGAGCCTGATTCCACGATTTTACCTTCGTCAAGAACCAGCAGGCGATCCATTTGCGCAATCGTCGAAAGCCTATGCGCTATCGCAAGTACCGTTTTATTTTCCATTATTTTAATTAAACATTCTTGAATCGCAGACTCAACCTCTGAATCAAGGGCTGATGTAGCTTCATCTAAAATGAGTATAGGGGCGTCTTTCAACATCACACGCGCGATTGCGATGCGCTGTCGCTGCCCACCTGAAAGCTTCACACCGCGCTCACCAACATGGGCATCGTAACCGGTGCGGCCTTTGGCATCACTTAAGGATAAAATAAAATCATGAGCCTCAGCCTGTTTGGCTGCTTGTATCATTTGCTCCTCAGAAGCGTCGGTGCGTCCATACAAAATATTGTCTCGAACTGAGCGATGCATTAAAGAAGTATCTTGCGTAACCATCGAAATACTGGAGCGCAAACTCTCTTGCGTAACATCTGTAATCGCTTGGCCGTCAATAACAATTTTGCCGCTTTGAATATCGTAAAAACGAAGCAGTAGATTCACTAATGTTGATTTTCCTGCGCCAGAGCGCCCTACTAAACCAACTTTTTCGCCGGGGGCTACGTTGATATTCAGTTGATTGAATACATTAATCAAACTGTCACCTTTGCCAGCATAGGCAAAGCTCACTTCATCAAAATCTATCGCGCCACCGTTAACACTTAGTTCTTGCGCATCTGATTTATCAACGATACTCGGTGCAACACCTAAACTGTTTATGCCGTCTTGCACGGTACCGATATTCTCAAATAGAGATGAAACTTCCCACATTATCCATTGCGACATGCCGTTTAGGCGCAAACTTAAACTCACGGCTATCGCAATATCGCCTGGCGAGACAATGCCGTGCATCCATAAGTAAACGGAAAGTGCGGCAATGCTAAATACCAATAAGGAATTACTAAACCATACGCATGCTTGTAGCACTGTTACCAAACGCATTTGTGGATATACAGTGTGTAAAAATCCTGTCATCCCTTCTTTGGCGTAATCTTCTTCTCTGCGGTGGTGGCTAAATAACTTCACAGTCATAATATTGGTGTAGCTATCTACAATGCGACCGGTCATGATTGAGCGAGCGTCGGCTTGAGTTTGCGAAATACGTTTGAGCCTCGGTAAGATTGCGCGCAATATGCATACATAAACCAATAGCCATATGAGTAAGGGCATCGCAAGTCGCCAATCAGTGGCAAATACCAAGACCACCACAGAAATAAAATACACACTTACATACACTGCAAGGTTCATGATTTTAGACACAGTTTCACGCACTGAAAGCGCGGTTTGCATTACTTTAGTTGCCACCCGCCCCGCAAATTCATCTTGGTAAAACGAAAGGCTTTGATTAAGCAAGTAGCGATGAGCCATCCACCTTATGCGCATTGGGTAATTACCCATAATCGACTGGTGGGTGATCATCGATTCAAGAATCACTAACGCCGGTAACAGGACCAACACTAAAGCGCCCATGCCAATTAAGGTCCACTTCTCCTCCTGCAAAAAGGTTTGTGGGTTGCGCTGGGCAAACCAGTCTACAAACTGCCCCATAAAACCAAAAAGCGATACTTCTAAAATCGCGACTAGCGCACTTAAAATGGACACACAAAACAGCACAGGCCACATGCCCTTGGAATAATACTTACAAAACGCAAACAGAGTTTTAGGTGGCTGAGTAGGCGCCTCAAGCGGAAACGGCTGCGTTAGCTTTTCAAAAAACGAAAACATGGAAGCTCTTTATATGATGGATGACTTACGGAAATTCGACAGAATGTTAACTAGCGATATTGTATCACATTCTTAACACAGTGGAGACTAAGCCACCGTCAATTTGATGAGGTGGCTTGTATAGGAGGTGGATTGTATAGATTATTGGCTAACAGAGCTTTATAAAAATTTGTTTAATAGCTTAATTGCCCAATACGCACATATACCAAACTGCACTAAAAAGAATACAAAACGCAGGTAAATAAAGGTATTGCTGATAGATATGACATGCACAAGCGACTGTAAAACCCTTGCACCTAAGAGCACAAACGCGAGTCCGTTAGTAATAGCACTTGAGTCAGTTGCTAATGCTAAAAGCATCAGGCCGCCAATAAATGGAAAGCACTCAACACCATTTAAGTGCGCTCTGGTAAGACGCCCACCCAAATCTCCCACATCACTGCCATCGGCTTTAAATATTAAAGAACTGCGTTTTTGCTGCTGGTTAAATATGCCGCGGTAGGCTGCTAAACTTAATAATAAAACCATAATCCATGCGATATAGCCAATCAGGGCGACGATAGTGGCATTCATGCTATTTCCTTATGTACTTGAGAGTTGGGAGTATTGATTGGGAACGATATTCGATAAGTAAGCATCATATGCTTTTAAAAATCTTGCAAGTAAAAGTTTAATCATCGATAATACGCATTAGATATTTCTAATATGTTTATTTAAAATTGAAACCTGAAAAATTAAAAATTAAGTCACAGGAAGCTGCGTTACTTCTAAAAACATTAGCAAACTCTAATAGATTAATGATTCTATGTCATCTTTTGGAGAAGCCAATGACGGTGAGCGCTTTAATAACTGAGCTCGGACTTTCTCAATCTGCGATATCACAGCATTTACAGCGCCTAAAGGCAGAAAAGATTGTATCAACCGAGCTTGACGGCAAACATGTTTGGTATCGCATCAATAGCACAGAAGTCACCGCATTGATGTCGGTTATCCATCTTATTTATTGTAGAGACGAAATATAACTATGAGCATCAGAGAAATCAGCCCTGATCAGGCGAAACAAATGATTGAAAAGCAAAATGCCGCATTAGTAGACGTGCGCGAACCTGCAGAGCACGCGTCTAAGCACATCCCAAATGCTAGGCTGCACCCTGTAGGCAACATTTGTGCAAGTGATATAAGCGATCACAGCCAGACCTTATTGATATATTGTCAGAAGGGCATGCGAGGCAAAAAAGCCTGCGAGAAACTTCTAGCAGACAACCCCAATTTAGATGTTTTTAATATCTCTGGCGGCATCGAAAGCTGGGAACAAAGTGGGTTTGAAACGGCTCAAGGCACTAGCAAAGGCATGCCACTAGAGCGACAAGTGCAGTTGAGTATTGGTTTACTACTCTTAGTATTTAGCATCCTGGCGCTAAGCATGTCTGCCGCCTTCACATGGGTCATAGCATTGATGGGTGCTGCATTGGTATTTGCTGGTCTGACAGGCTTCTGTGGTCTCGCCCGCTTATTGGCCATAATGCCGTGGAATCAGGCAAGATAGCGGTAGCAATTTGTGCTGTATGCATTACGCACACAGCACAGTCATTTGAAAAGGTCGTTAACTAAGCTTGCGCGCTCTTATGCGCTTACCCTTAACCTTTTCATCTCTAAACATAGACAAGATACGTTTCACACTACGCACCTTTACCGCTGCAAATGACTTTTGCGCAGTAACGTGTATGCGGCCAATGTCTTTTGCCGGTATTTTTGCTTGTTTAGTAATGGCGCCTAGAATGTCGCCCTTACTCAGTTTTTGCTTTTTCCCAGCGTCTATTTGAATACCTACATATATCGGCTCTTTAATCCGATTAGCATGAAAGCGCAGGGCTTGTGCAGACTTTATTGGAATATCTTCTGGTAACTGCGCGTTAAACCCGACTAACTTTAGCTCATCACTTTCATCAATCAGCGTAATAGCCATGCCCGTCTCACCCGCTCTACCTGTGCGGCCGATTCGGTGTGTATGGATATCTAAGTCGTCGCTAATGCGGTAGTTGATCACCAGGCTCACACTGGCAATATCTAAACCTCTAGCCGCAACGTCAGTAGCAATGAGCACGTTTGCGCAATCGCTGCTAAACAAGGTGATTGCATTGCTTCGCTCAAACTGCTCCATGTCGCCCTGAAGTTGAACCAGCGTAAAACCATCGTCGCGCAGTTTTTGCGTTAAGCTGGCCACTTCAACCTTTGTTTGACAAAACACAATAGCAGACTCAGGTTGATACTCGCTGAGCAATGCAGCAACGGTATATTCTCTTTGCCCTTGAGCAACTTTATAAGCAAGTTGCTCAATATTGGCTCGGGTGTGGGCGTCTTCTAAGGCAATAATTTCTGCATTGCGCTGATAAGCTTCAGAGAGCTTTTTTAGGTTCCCGCCATAGGTAGCAGAGAACAGAAGTGTTTGCACTTTGCTTGCGCGCTTCTTAAGTGCAGATAAAATCCAATCCACCTGATCTGAAAAGCCCATATCCAGCATTCTGTCGGCTTCATCTAACACCAAGGTTTTAACGCCACTTAAGTCTAACTTTCCCTGGCTAATAATATCCATCACCCTGCCAGGCGTACCAACCACAACCGCAGGAGCATGACGAAGCGAACTTAGCTGAGGCGCCAGCGCAACACCGCCAAACAGCGCAAGAATTTTAGTATTTGCCATGCGCTTGGCTAACAACTGCAACTGATAGGTAACTTGTTCAGCAAGTTCACGCGTTGGGCAAAGCACCAAGGCGTGAGGATGACGCTCTTGCTCACTGGCGTGCGCAAGTTTATTTAAAATAGTCAGGCCAAAAGCTAAGGTTTTACCGCTGCCGGTTTTTGCTTCAACGGCTATGTCTTTGCCACTGAGTAATTCAGGTAAAC
The DNA here is from genome assembly GCA_964418575.1 of uncultured Glaciecola sp. GTDB lineage: Bacteria > Pseudomonadota > Gammaproteobacteria > Enterobacterales > Alteromonadaceae > Glaciecola. Next base: position 1,184 of record CAYQMI010000046.1, on the reverse strand, counting down.
AGGCTTGTTGTGTTTCTGTTGGCGTTTCGTATTTTAAATCAGCTAAGGAGCTATTAAGATCTGCATGCAGTTCGTATTGTTCAAATCCTGCCATTTATTTTGCGCTCACCGAAGTTAGCTTCCATTGTAAATTTTCACCCGCAAAAAACGGCACAATGTCATCCCCAGTGCTCAAGGTCACCATGTCTGGTACCGACCAACTTTCCTTACTTAAGGTAATGGTGCCGGTATTTCTTGGCAGTCCATAAAAGTCTGGTCCGTAGTGACTCGCAAAGCCCTCTAATTTATCAATAGCATCAAGATCATCGAATACTTTTGCATAAAGCTCAATTGCACTCCATGCGCTGTAACAACCAGCACAGCCGCATGCGGACTCTTTTTTGTGCTTTTCGTGAGGCGCTGAGTCAGTGCCTAAAAAGAACTTGGGAGAAGCACTTTTTACCACTGCTCTAAGCGCTTGCTGATGCGTGTTGCGCTTTAATACTGGTAAACAATAATTATGCGGACGAACACCGCCCACTAGTAAGTCATTTCTATTCAGTAACAAATGCTGAGGCGTGATGGTAGCGGCTACATTGTCAGAACACTCAAGCACAAAATCCACAGCATCTTTTGTTGTGATGTGCTCAAACACTACTTTTAACTTAGGAAATTGCGCTACGATGTCTCTTAAGTGGCGGTCGATAAAAGCTTTTTCACGGTCAAAAATATCAATCTCGCCGTCGGTAACCTCACCATGAATTAGCAGCAACATGCCCACTTCCTGCATTTTTTCAAACACCGGGTACAAGTCCTCAATGCCTTTAACCGCAGCATCTGAATTGGTTGTCGCACCTGCCGGGTAGAGCTTACTAGCCACTATCCCGGCTTCTTTTGCTTTTACAATCTCTTCAGCGGTAGTGGTATTGGTTAGGTATAAAGTAACGAGTGGTTCAAATTGGCTGTCTTTAGGCGCAGCATCTAAAATTCGCTGCTTATAAGCTAAAGCCATTTCAGTTGTGGTCACAGGAGGCACCAAGTTTGGCATAACAATCGCTCTGCGAAAGCATCGCGCGGTGGCCGGAACGGTCTCTTTAAGCATTTCACCATCTCGAAAATGCAGGTGCCAGTCATCGGGGGTTTGAATTGTAAGGGTATTTGTCATCGGTTTTTTTTCATCAAGCTACATTGTGTCTATTATGCCT
>CAYQMI010000045.1:14268-28331 GCA_964418575.1 uncultured Glaciecola sp. | reverse complement strand
TTAATCTTTGCGATGGCGATAACGATGCGATTTGCTTAATGCCTTTAAATCGAGTGCTGCCGCCGGCTGCCATAATTAGCACGTGGATATTAATATCTGCCATGTCATTCATCGTACCAGGTAAAATAGCGCCAAAGCTAAGTGATGCGATGACAATATCAGCATGGCGAGTTAAGGCGTCAAAACAAAGATGACCTTACACTATCATAACTTAATGAAAATTTTCTTTTTGTATAGCAACAATGCCAGCCAATAAAAAACTAAGGTAAAGATTAAAGCAAAAGTGAGCGAAGCCAGTTTATCGCTCATCACGCTCTGCAAATTAGTATATAACCATCCCTGCAAAGATATACTGTGCTCGTCCTTATCAATGCGCACCCTGCTAAGAAACACCGAAAACAACCAGGCTAGTACATAAATGAGTATAGGATTACTGCCATAAACCTTTAATGCATGCAGTCCAATTTTGATGTGGAGTACTTCCCGTAGCGCAATAATAACGGCAAGGCATAAACAGGCATAGCCGCTGGTCACTAATACAAAAGAGCCAGTCCACAGACTTTTGTTAATTGGGTGCCATAACGACCAAATATAGCCTAATGCAAGTAGCATCAGGCCAATCACCGTTAAGTGCAGTAGCTGCTGCTTAGGGCTTTTACCTTGTAAAACTTGGGCGCAAATCAAGTAACCGCTTAATACAGTAATGCTGGCACTTACAGTGCTTAGTAGCCCCTCGGGGTCAAAAGCTAGCCCTTTACCTTGCCACATATGGGTACTGCCAAGTATGGCGACATCAATGTGGCGGATAAGATTGTTTTCAAGAGAATACGGGGAGTCGCCGGCGCTTAGCAGTAAAATCCAGTACGCTAATAACACAAGTCCGGAAAACCACCATAACCTGCGCTCTTTCACAAAGGCAACGATAATAGCCACGAATAAAAAGCACAAAGCGATACGCTGTAACACACCCATGATTCGCCAAGTATCAGGGGATTTGTCAAAGGGAATAATAAGCAAAACAAAGCCGATTAAAAATAGCAGCGTAGTGCGTTTAATAACCGAAACCCATGGCAGGCCGCTGCTTTGAATTTGCATGCGTAAAGAGCACGCCATAGACGCGCCAACAACAAATAAAAAGAAAGGGAAAACTAAATCGGTAGGCGTTAAACCATGCCAGTCGGCATGCAAAAAGGGGGCATACACCGCCGACCATGAGCCTGGATGATTAACCAATAGCATAAGCGCAAGGGCCAAGCCTCTTAGAATATCAATCGATTCAATACGAGTGCTCAGCGCTGGCTTCATGTTGTGCTACCTCTTTGCGGCAGTTGCAGATAGTTGCTCTGTTTAGACTTTACTTTTTAAGGCTTCTTTTAGGAAGCTTACAACCAATTAAGGCATAGTAAAAAATAAACATATAGCAAGGTAACATCATCCAATAGGCAGATTGACTGCCTAGCACAGTCGAAAGGCCACCATATACCAAGGGCAGTATGGCGCCTCCAGCAATACCCATAATAAGTAATGCTGAAGCCTTTGCCGTAAGCGCGCCAAGACCTTTAAGCGCTAGCGGCCATATTGCCGGCCATACAATGGCGTTGGCAAAGCCCAATAATGCAATAAAGGTAATGGTGTTAGGCACTAAGCCCAAGCCCATCCAGCCCCACAAAATTTCGGAAAATAAGGTGTCGGTGCTCGATGAAAACACAACTGCAATCGAGAGCACCATGCCCAATACTGCAGAGCCAAGCAGGGCGTGGCGTTCAGTCATCACTCTTGGAATAAGCACTAGTCCAAGCACATAACCAATCACCATAAATGCCATGGTAAATGAGGTTAAGGTGGTAGCGTTGGCTACCCCTAAGTTAGAGCCAAATAGGCCAATGGTATCGCCTGCAATGACTTCAACGCCCACATATACAAATAAAGTTAGGGCGCCTAAAATTAAATGCGGAAAGGCTAACAACGATGTCTGGCTACCGTCATTAGCGGCATCATCTGGATTGCCCTCATTCAGGTTAAGCTCTGGCAATCCCGATTTTAATATAGCAAAGGCGAGTACAGTTAAGGCCACTGCCATCCACAGATAGGGGTAAATTAGGCCGTCGGCCAAAGCAGTAATTTGCACTGCGCGCTCAGCATCGTTCAATAATGCGATAGATTTAGCTGTGACATCGCCAAAGTCGCCCAGCACTAAGGCCGTAAAAATCATAGGGGCAACCACACCCGCTAATTTGTTTAAGATCCCCATTATCGAAATGCGAACTGCGGCTGTTTCTTCGGGGCCAATTTTAACAATGTAAGGGTTAGACGCGGTCTGCAATAGTGTTAAACCTGTGCCCAACACAAACTGCGCAACTAAGAATAAGTAAAACGACTGCGCCTGTGCGGCAGGAATATAAAGCAAGCAGCCTATGGCAATCATAGCTAAGCCCACCGACATTGCCTTTCGGTAGCCGGTAATGTCGAGTATTTTAGCCATGGGCAAGGCCATTACTACGTAAGCAAAATAAAAAGTAGAGGCAATTAAAATGGCTTGAATTTCATTTAAATCACAAACAATTTGTAAAAAAGGAACCAGAGCGCCATTTAACCAAGTAATAAAGCCAAAGATAAAAAATAGCCCACCGATGATCATCATAGGCAGCAAACTGCTGTTTTGATTGGGAGCGACTGCTGTGCTTTGCATAATACTTCCTTTAGGGTTGCTGCGTGATTTGCTTGCCGTTTATCCAGCAGGCTTGTGCGCGTAAATCTTGATTTAACAATACAAAGTTGGCTTTGTTGCCTACTTTCAGTTGCCCGTGCTCAGTCAGCTCCATTGCTTGTGCGGGGGCAAAACTAGCCATATTTAACACGTCGTGAAGTCGGCGTTGAGCTTGATTTTGCTCTAGGCCTTCGCTGAGTATGGCGTACATATTTTGCACTGCACCGGCCATGTCTAAGCAAGAGCCGGCAATACTGCCATCTTCAAGAACGAGCTTGTTGCCTACTTTTGTAATGGTAGAGTCTAGCCATGGTAGGGTTTGTATATCGCTACCAACGTGAGCCATGGCATCGGTTACTAACATTAAACGTTTTGGCCCAAGGCACTGGTAGGCAAGCCTGCAGTTTTGTGGATGAACATGTTGTAAATCAGCAATCAAGCCCGCACTAATGCGCGTATCTGTTAAGGCGGCTGAAATCATGCCCGGCGCCCGAGCGCTTAAACCCGACATGGCGTTGTATAGGTGGGTAAAGCAATGCGCCCCCGCATCAATAGCGAGTAAAACAGTCTCGATGTCGGCATTTGAATGCCCAAGCGATACCACTACGCCTTGTTTCACTAAATCTTTTATCACATCGGGTGGCACATTTTCAGGGGCAAGGGTTACCATCGCTTTGCCAATGTCGTTTCGGGTTACCGTAGCAAAGTCAGTATCGCTCATGTGGCGAACTTGTTGTGCGCTGTGAATGCCTTTTTTTGCCAAGCTTAAATGCGGGCCTTCAAAGTGGATACCCACAATCCCCGGCGCTTGCTTAGAGAGCGCTTCACTTACCGCATTGGCAGCATTTTGCATCTTTTTGCTACTGTCGGTGATTAATGTGGGTAACATGGCGGTTGTGCCATACTGCGCATGACCAAGCACCATTTTTTGAAGCGCTTGTAGCGATTGATTGTGGTTAAACAACTCACCACCGCCGCCGTTTACCTGAATGTCGATAAAGCCTGCGCATACGATGCCGTCTAGAGTGAGGTCGGCTTGTGTGTTTGTGTTATCTTGTGAATTAAGCCCAACAATTTTCCCGTCATCAACTTGCATATGCATATTGTGATGCATGTGCTCACCGTCGAATAACTGCTTGGCTAAATATGTTTTCATGTTGTTGCCTATACCGTTTGAGTGACTTTGTTTAAGCCCTCAGGCGCATCAGGATTGTATCCCATTGCCACAGAAATGTGCTCTACATCTAAATAGAAGCGCTGCAAAATGGTGAGCGGCGCTACGCGAGGGTGCACGTGCTCAGCGAGGCCGGTAAGTTGGATGATGTTGGCGCCGCGCTTTTTCATTTCGGCAAGCTGCTCACGATGGGCTTGTGAGGTTTCATCCATCAAATCAATATCAACTATTGCCAACTGCTTCGAAACAAGTGCTGCTGGGCCATGTAAAAATTCGGCGCTGCTAAATGCTTCGGCGTGAATTGCACATACTTCTTTCAGCTTTAAGGCAATTTCTCGGCTGATAGCATAACCAAATGCCCTGCCTAATACTACGCAATTACGAAGCGGTTTTACAAAGTTTAATGATAGCTGTGATGGGGCTTCTACGGTTTTCTGTAGTTGCTCAGGCAGAAGCTCTAGTGCATTGAGGATCTCAGCCGATTGTGCCCAAGAGCCCACTAATTGCAATATGGCTGAAAGCGTTGCCAAATAGCTCTTTGTTGCGGCAACAGCCTTTTCTTCTCCGGCACGAAGCGGTACTACAGCATCGGCTAACTGCGCTAGAGGAGAGCTTTCGTCATTTACTAAGGCAATACAGGTGGCGCCTGATGCCTGAGCGGCTTTTGCCTGTGCTAAAATATCGTGGCTGCGACCCGACTGGGAAATACAAATAACCAAAGCATGTTTAAGTTGAAGCTGCTGCTTAAACAAGCTGCTTACCGAAGGCGCTGCCGAACACACCGGAATTCCAAGCTCTACTTCAATCAAATATTTAGCAAATACCCCAGCATGATCTGAAGAGCCACGCCCAATAATATAAACAAAATGCGGATTGGCAGAGCGTATCGTCTCACCAATTTGTTGGCATAGCGCGGCATTGTGTAAAAGTTGTTGTTTTATTATTGAAGGCGCCTCGGCAGCTTCTTTCGCCATAATCGTTTGCGTCATGCTAAATGTTTTCCTAATGCCTGTTGTAAATGGGCAACCATAGTTGCGGCCATTGTGTGTGAATATAATTAAGTCTATTTTGCTCTTGCATCTTATTACTTTTCAGGGGCTAGCGTTTGTTCGCGGCTGTATACCGATGTGCCCGGAATATTCGCTCGCACCCGAATAGGACTTGTTGTATCAATCAATACCGGCTCACTGTAACTTTGCCAGCTTCCTTTTCCATTTGAATACTCAAGTTCAAGCCCAGCAAAATTAGCGCGCATATGTAATCTACCATCCTCAATGATGGCGCCCGGCAAAGGCACGCGAGGCAGAACATTTTCTTTCACTAGCTGCGGCATGGCTTTTGCGCTAAGCAGGTGAGAAAAGTCAAGCCAATCGTTTTGCATGGCCTTTACTTGTTCGCTATCAAAGTGCGCTGTTTCACTCGAATACGACGCGCCACTTTGGTAAGCCTCTGTCCAAGACGGACGATGCCATGAGCGCTCGGCAACGACCAATAATCTTGGAAATAACATGTAATTGGCTTGTGCATTGGAGCGCACGGTTTCACTCCAAAGCTGCGCTTGAATTCCTAAAATCCCGCGCTCATTTTCAACATCAATCTCAGCGTTTGCCATATAGCTTTGGCCATACTTATCTTGCCAAAGCTCAGCATGTACGGGTAAGTTTTGCGGCATAAATTGAAACACTTGATAGCTATCGGTGTAGCGAGAGCCCCAATAATAACCGGGCTCAATGGGGTCTGCCTCGTAAGGGAAATCAAAATATAAAACATCGGGCGTAGATAACACCACATCCCAGCCTTTGTTTATCATTTTATGCGCTTTATTGTGACCATCTGAGTACAGCGTTTCCCACGCATTCGCTTGCACATGTGCAGGTAAATTATCTGCATTGGCATACGATAAGCCATCGCTCCACGCGGCCGGTATAATGCCTAATTCACTTACCATATTGGCCACTCTCTCAATAAAGTATGGGCCCAGTTGTTTGACTTCTGTGATGTCTTCGTTTTCTCGAATAAACTGCGCACAGGCTGGCGAATCAGCCCAAGCACCGGCGGTTTCATCTGCGCCAATGTGATAGCGCTGTAAGGGCACACCCGCTTTTTGATGCATGGCATTGAGCTGGCTAAGCACCTCTTCCACAAAACGATAGGTAGAAGGAATGCAGGGGTTTAGGGTGTTATCGTTATAATGCTGGATTGAACGGTATTGGCTTTTATCTGCCAGTTCCGTTAAAAAATAACGCATCGCCTCTTCGGGTTTTTCTTCTAGCATTAATCGCTTGTAACGCGCGTTCATTGCTACAATGGCGGCGCGAGAATGTCCTGGCATATCGAGCGAGGGTATTACCTCAATTTGCCTGGCTTGGGCAAAGCGCAAAATCTCTATGTAGTCTTGCGTGCTGTAGTAGCCGCTATTTTGTTCACTGCTATCAAACTTACCGTCGCCACCGGCTAACTGCGGTAGCAAGCAGCGCTGTTCGCTTTCGTCAAAACATCTAAAGGCTGCTACATCGGTAAGCTCGCCAAGCGAGGCTATTTGCAAGCGCCAGCCTTCATCGTCGGCAAGGTGCAGGTGCAGTTTATTGAGTTTGTAATACGACATTTGCTCAAGTAATTTGAGTACAAAGTCTTTGCTTCTGAAGTTGCGAGACACATCAAGATGTAAGCCCCTAAACTCAAACAGAGGTGAGTCTTGTGCTTCACCTATTGGCAAGCTTTTGCTCTTATTGTCATACAACTGCGCAAGCGACATCATGGCGTAATACAAGCCGGGGGCATCGCTAAACTCAATGTGAATGGCTTTATTAGAAATGCTTAGGTGATAGCTTTCGCGGCTTAACTCCTGATTGTTTATTAGTTCAATGGCAATCCCGTCTTTACTCATGGGGATAGTGTTTGTTTGGAATCGCGATTCAATTGCGCTATTCATGGCTTGCAAAAAGCTATCTTGTTCAACGACACTGGTAGCTTGAGCCGTTGACAACTGACTAGATAAATCGGGCAATTGCAAACCGGCACGAATATTAAGGCGCTCATTGCTCCACTTTGCGCTTTGCATCTTTGGAATAATGCGTGATGAAGCTAATGTGCTTTGCGTAGCGCGAGCCGACTTATTTCGGCGTGCATCAAATCGTGCAAAGCGCTCTTCAGTGTTTGCAATAGGGGTGTTGTCGCTGGCGCTTCTTAGTTGTTGCTCGGGTTTGGTAAATGCAACAACGTGCTGTGGCCTCGGTACCTGATCACCCTCTTTTAAGCGCTCTGTGGTAGAGGCAATCACATGTGTTTCACCACTGTCATCAACCAATAAATAGTTTGGAAACAAGACTGATTCTGACACCAAAGGAGTGTTGCCGTAAAAAGTGATACGGTAGGGTGTATTCGCCTCTAAATCATCGCTTTTGGCTGTGATTTGGTGCATGTCTCCGTTCATATGCGCTAAGTCAAAGGCCTCGCTCACCGACTTTGTGATAGGCGATAAGTTGCTAAATATAATACGCCAATTACTCGGCATATTTTCAGCAAGGCTAATGCTCATGCTTGCCTGATAGCAACTTTGTGCATTGTTTGGGCAGCCCTTGGAGGTGTAGTTATGTTCAACTTCAACACTCACTTTAATTTGTTTAGCGGCTTGTTCGCTTACACTCAAGGCTGAATTAAACGGCTCTGATTCATGCTGCTGTGACTCTAGCACGGCAAGGTTATCGCTTATGCCTGCTTGCTCTGAGCAAGCAGTAAGTAAAACGGCTGCCGCGAGCGTTGTATAGGCAACAGATTTCGATAAAAGATTACGTGTCATGCCTCAGCCTTATATAAAATCTACAATGCAAAATAAATGGTGCTAAAAGCCCGGAAGCTTGGTGCCGTCGGTACACATTTTAATCGGTATCAATACTCATTTATGATTACGCGCGTCTGCTAAGATGACAGCCTGATACGCTGCGTTTTATCTTACCAACTTCGCATTGAATTACACTAAATTCGATATACCGTTATTTACGTAATGACAATATGACAGCGTTGTCATATTGTCATTAAAATTAAGCGCTCTCATCAATATATTTTGATAAAAATAATGATGACAACGCTGTCAATTTGGTTAAAGGTACTATATGATTTCCTTGATGGCAAACATTAATTACATACTTTTAACAAAAATCCGCATCTTTTTAATATTATGTGTTTGCGACTTAAAGGATTAAGATTAGGTTTGCTTTCGCCTTTGTTGGCGAAGTATTGCTTGATAAGATAGCGCAAAAATTTTGTTTGATGTGCACATTCAAATCAGCACAAGGAATTACGAAATATGAAAGTCACAATAAAAGACGTTGCTTTGCAAGCTGGGGTATCGTTTAAAACGGTCTCTCGTGTCATGAATCATGAGGGCACGGTTAAGCCTGAAACCCTTGAGAAAGTAAATAAAGCAATTGCCGAGCTTAACTATCAGCCAAATACCGCTGCCAGAAATTTAGCGGGCTCTAAATCATATGCACTAGGATTTTTATACGACAACCCAAATGCCTATTATGTAATTGATATGCAGCAGGGCATACTCGAGGAATGCGGCCGTAAAGGCTATGAACTTCTTATCCACCCCTGTGACTCAGCCAAGGACGACATTATTACCAAAATCCAACAAATGGTGAAACGTACCCAGTTGTCGGGTTTAATTGTAAGCCCCCCCCTATCTGAAAATACAGATTTTATAGCTGAATTAGCAAAGTTAGATATTCAATTTGTGCGCTTAGTATCTGGCAATGCCGACAGCATAGAGAGCAGTTCTTGTGTGTTTATTCATGACCGAGAGGCCGCCGAATCGATTGTTGATTACTTAATTTCATTGGGTCATAAAAAAATTGGTTTTATCAGTGGAGACAAAGATCACAAGTCTTCATTGGAGCGTCAGGAGGGCTATTTACAAGCCATGCGAGCAAAAGGGCTAGAGGTAAATCCTGACTGGCTTGTTGAGGGCCGCTTTTCTTTTGACTACGGTGTAAAGGGCGCACAAAAACTGCTTGCGCTTGATGATAAACCCACCGCTATTTTTGCTTGTAACGATGAAATAGCAGCAGGTGCACTACTAGCAGCAAGGCTTGAGGGTGTGGAAATTCCCTCCCAGCTCTCTATTGCTGGCTTTGAGGATAGCCCGTTTTCTCGGCAAACCATTCCCCAACTAACCACCGCAGCGCAGCCTACAAAAACTATTGCTGCCTCAGCAGCGTCGTTATTGATAAATAACATTACCAAAAATCGCCTGCGTACACTTACAGACGAGCCGAGCCATGAGGATTTTACTCCGAGCTTATTGGTGCGTGGTTCAACCAATATTTATGAGAGCTAAAACTTAGCAAAGTATGCAAAAGCTAGTGAAGTAAGCATCTTCATAAAGCATCGCGCCTTTTTATCGATGTTGATCAACTAAAATAACATTGCCATCAGGATCGGTCATGGTGAAGTTTGCCGGACCTTTGTTGTTTTCACCAATCATATTGCCCACGTCAATACCTTGATTTGCAAGCATTTTCTGCAAGTACCTTACGTCAATATAATCATCAATGTGTTTTGCGTTAGCATCCCAGCCTGGGTTAAACGTAAGCATGTTTTGCTCGAGAATTCCTTCAAATAAGCCAATAATTTGGTCGTCTGAGTCTTTCATAATGACCCATTTCTGCTCTATTTGCCCAGCCATTTGTTGAAAGCCTAGCTTTTCGTAAAAAGCTTTAGATACATGGATGTCGGCTACTTTTAAGCTGACAGAGAATAAGCCTAACTTCATATCTTGCTCCTCAAATTTTTAATCGGATAAAGCTTTGGACCACTTTATAATTCACTTTCAGGTACTGGTTGTGCTAACCACCATGGCAGGCTGAAATCTACTTTATCTGGGGGAATTTCGAAAGCTTGTTCTTGTAAATAATAGCGCCAAAATGATTCTTTGAGTTGCGGGTCAAAAATGTTCAACTGGCCAATTTCTTGTAGCGTTAACAAATACTGGCGCATCGCGCCTACTGGCTCTAGAGGGTTAGACTGCTGAAAAATGACTGTTCCGCCATATTCTTCATATAGGCATTTGTCTCGCTTATAACGCTCAACTGCGCGCCTGCTTGTATCTTGCATTTGCTGGGTAATGACTGCTTTGAGCATTTGCTGTTGTTGCTGGCTTTGCTTTCGCATTTTAAGGCGCTCACTAATTTTGTCCCAAGCATTAAAGCGTTCAGAGTAACTCGCTTGTTCTTGTTCGGTAACCACCACATTGCATTTAGCATCGAGGTGAGCGTTAATTTTTGACCATATCCACCGAGTAAATTCTCGTTGTTTGTCGAAAGTTAAAGCGCTTGTGATAGCGGCTTCAAAGCTTGCAGCAGACTCTGCTTTAAGCCCATTAAAGTTTTGCTCGAGTTGCAATTGAGTAACTTCTTCGCCTAAAACAAAAGCAAGCGCTAGCTCATTTGGACTATTTTGCTCTGAGCTTTGTTGAGCAAAAAGTGCGGAGGGGGCAAAAAAAGAATAAGCAAGTAGCAACACAAAAGCATATATGGCGTTTTGAATTTGTTTCATTGAGCATGCACCAAGCGAATTACATTAGCATTTCTTACCTTAGACGATTCCAATTACATCGGCAAATTTCTGAGCAATTACTGTCTAAAAAATCGATGTCTATTGCATAGCGCGTGTATAGCGTTTATTCTCTTGAGGGTTCTCTATGGAACTCGGTTTGCCCTATTTCACTTAAGAAATTCCGGTTTCGTCTTGGGCAAAAAGTAAGGAGAAATAATCTTACAAGTAGGTTAATAAAACCTGCTTTATTGACCCAGTCTAAAGACTTAACCTATTTCAATAAAAGTGCAGTGATAAACTAAATGAAAATAGAAAAGAGTGAACTGAAACTCGGTAGGTTTGAAATACCTTACCGCGTTTACGGCGAAGCGAAAGAAACTATAATATGTATTAGCGGCGCGAAACAAACCATGGCAGCATGGCGAAGTTTTGTAAGCCATTTTGTAGCAGACTATTCGGTGGTCGTGTTTGATTTGCCAGGCCAAGGTAGAGCCAAAATTCTAGAAGGCGAGCCATCGGCATCTTTCCAAGATCAGCAAGACATTCTTTTAGGCATCATTAACAAAGCAAACCGAAACGGCAAAGTCATATTGGCTGCCGCATCATGGGGAACGATTATTTCAGCAGCGGTAGCAGCGAATCATCCTCACCTAGTCGACAAAATGATACTCGGTAGCTTTGGCGTTAAACCTAATAAAGAAATTTTGGAAGTTATCCATCAGGGTAAAACCCTTTACGATGAAAACCGCCTACACGAAATTGCGCCACTGATGATCAGAAGCTTCGGTCAGAAAATTCCAGACTCTCAAAAGCGCCAAATTATTGAGCAATTTGGCAATATGGACAGAGAGCATTTTATTAGCTTTTACGACCACTGCGTATTTGTAGAGCAATGTACGCATATTGAAGAATACATCCAACTGTCGAAGATAGAAGCGAAGACCCTGATTATAAGCGGCGAACACGACGCTATTTTAGACCATGACGGTATTCGCGAGGCGGCTAAACGCATTTCAGATTGTGTATATAAACTCGTGCCTAGCGCAGGCCATTTCTTGCATTGGGAGCAACCTAATATATTGCACACATATCGAGAGTTTTTAAGTACTTAACCTGAATCCTGTTTAAGGAATGGTGCAAACGCTTGTTTTACATGCTTAAATTAATTTTTACACTCAGTGCCGCTAGAATTGTGAAGTACAAGGCGTAAAAGTCACGTAATAGTTATTCTATTGCTGGCTTTTGCAACGCAGTAATTCTCAATTCTAGCGGTGCTGAGCGCCGTTTCTGAAACAGGATTCAGGTTACTTAGAACTTGAATGGCGAGTAATCAAAGGCTCCTCAAATGAGGGGCTTTTTTTATGCGATAATTTAAAAAAGAAACTGTTAAAAGCACCTTTTTTATGTGCAAAATAGGCATGAGTTTCTGCGCCCTTTAACATACCTCTTACTCTTGAGAGTGAGACATGAGCACCCTTAAATGACCGAAAGCAAAGCACACACTGGTTTTTACTCCATACATGCTAACCGCCTAGAAATGCTGCGCGACTTGGTAGTAAAAATATGCAGCACGCAGCCCTTGGCGCCCTTGCAAAATGAAATGTGTTTAGTGCAAAGCAACGGTATAGCGCAGTGGCTCAAACTAGGCCTTGCCCAGCCGCCTGAAAGAGGTGGCTTAGGCATTGCGGCAGGCTTTAATTTTTCATTGCCTTCTACCTTCATTTGGCGTGCATATCGCTCAGTGCTATCAAGTGAAGCGGTACCCGACCAGTCTTCTCTTGATAAAGACATTTTGGTTTGGCGCCTGTATCGCCTGCTCAATAACTTTGATGAACTCGAGCAAAAAACTTCTTTACTGAGTGATGGCGCTGCCGCAAAGCACCTTGCACCGCTTAAAAAGTTTTTAACTGGTGACAACCCAGATCTGAGGCGTTTCCAATTAGCGCAGCGCATTTCGCTTTTGTTCGATCAATATCAAGTTTATCGCGCGGATTGGCTAGCTGCTTGGGAAGCCGGCAGGGATGTTATTTACAAGCGAAGTGGTGAACAAGTCATTGCTAAAGAGTTGCTCTGGCAGCCGGTGTTGTGGCGTTTATTACTCAATGATGCAGGCGAAAGTCATGCCTCTAGCAGCCGAGCAAGCGTACATCAGCGCTTTATGGAAAAAGCCAAGCAACTTGATGCGCCCCTGCACCCTGAGTTATTGCCAAAGCGTATTATTGTGTTCGGTATTTCAGCACTGCCTCAGCAAATTCTAGAAGCCCTGCAGATGATTAGCAAATTCACCAAGGTGGTGTTTTGCGTGGCTAACCCTTGTCAGTACTATTGGGGCGATATTGTAAGCGAGCGCGATGTGATTATTAGCAATAAGCTGGCAGCAGATAAAAAGCTGCGAATCGAAAAACGTCAGCGCAGTCATAACGACGAACATCAAAGCTTAGCGGGGCTCCCGTTAGAAGAGCTACATCAGCAAGCTAACCCTATTTTAGCCAGTTTGGGTAAACAAGGTCGCGACTATATTCGATTGTTAGAAGAGTTTGATGGCACCTATGCAGAGCAAAATGAAGACCATATTGCCAGTGACAGGCTCAATGTTTTTGTGCCATACGCAGAGCCAAACGCTGATGGCGAGGTAAGCTTATTAAACCAAATTCAAAATGATATCTTTGACTTAACACCCATCGACGAATTACTCTCAAGCGAGCGAATATTAAGACTAGGGCAAGACGAATCCTTGGTTTTCCATGAGGTACACAGCGAGCAACGAGAGCTAGAAGTGCTGCACGATCAATTGCTAGCCGCCTTTAACAATGACTCAAGTCTAAAGCCCAGTGAAATACTGGTTATGACGCCTGACATAAACAAATACGCCCCCCATATCCACGCTGTATTTGGCTTGTTTGAAAAAAGCGACAAACGCTATATTCCTTTTGCGATTTCTGATCAAGGCTTGCGCGATCAAGACCCGAATGTGATTGCTTTTGAGCATTTATTGTCTCTCGATAAAAGCCGTTTTACCTACACCGAAGTGATAAGGCTTTTAGAGCTACCCGCCATTGCCGAAAAGTTTGATTTAACTGAGCTCGACCTCGATGTTATTAAAAAATGGACGCAAGGCGCGAACATTCGCTGGGGTTTAAATGCTAAGCATCGCGAGCAATTTGTGCCAAATGCAGAACTGCATGTGAGTACCTGGCAGGCTGGATTGCGCTCAATACTTTTAGGCTACAGCATGCCAAAAGGAGGGCAGTGGGCAGGGGAGTTAGCTTACGATCAGGTAGGTGGTTTAGAAGTTAAAGTAATTGGCAATTTAATTGAGTTTATAGATGCTTTAGAAGCGCTTAAATTGGTTTTGGAAAAAGAGCATTATGCGCACCAGTGGCAAAAACACATCCTGCATATACTCGACACCTTTTTTGCTGAGAGCGAACTAAGTACTTTGGCAATAAAGACCGAAATTGCCAAACAAAGTGAAAAGCTGCTTAAGCATATTGAGCAAGCCGAATCTGCAGAGCAACTGCTGCCAATAGAAACTGTCAGAGACCTCATTTTAGATGGTCTCGATGGCGCAAGCTTAAACCATCGCTTTTTGATGGGGAGCGTAAATTTTGCAACCCTCATGCC
>CAYQMI010000045.1:0-14168 GCA_964418575.1 uncultured Glaciecola sp. | reverse complement strand
AGTCAACTCAAGCGCAGAAATCTTAGTCAGCGAAGCAATTAGCTGCATTCATCCCTTACAAGCATTCAGTGAGCAGTATTTTAAAGCAAGCAATCCATCAATTGACGGCATTACACAAAGCCCCCTGTTTACATACGCCAGCGAGTGGCGAGATGCTCATACTCAACGCATAGCCCGTAGCAATACAGAGGCATCGAATACAAACACCAGCGCCAATTCACAAAGCATCGTGAATCGGGCAGCAAACGGCATATTTGAAAAAGCGCAGTCCATTCCCCTAATTGTGCCTGAGCAAGCATTAAACATTGAGCAGCTAACCCGCTTTATGAAAAAGCCAGTTGAAACCTTTTTCAAACAAGCCTTGCTGGTGAATTTTGATACATCAGAAAGCGCCAACAATGACCGCGAAACATTTAAACCCAGCGCTTTGCAGCAATATTCACTCGAAAGTCAGCTTATTGAAAATGCCATACTCGCGGCTGATGATGAAAACCAAGCCGTTCAAAAAATTGATGCAGAGCTTCGGGCTATGTCGATGTCGGGGGCGATGGGCTTAGCGTCATCTGCTGCATATCTTGCTAATGAGCTAAGAAGCAGTATGACAAGCTTGGCATCTCGTTACTTTTATTTTCGAAGCGCTTTGATTGCCCTGCCGCAAAAACGAGTGGAGATAGATTACCGCTATGATTTAGATAGCGCTACGCAGCTTTCAATAGAAGCTGTAGTGGGCAATTTTACACAAGCTCGTGATGGCGAAACTAGACGCGTATTGATATCTAAATCTAACACGAAGGGTACTGAGAACAGCGATATTATGAGGTTTGATAACCTGCTTAAACCCTGGCTTGAGCATTTAGTGTGTCATACACGAGGGGAGGTATTTACCACTCGGGTACTCGCCAAAGAAGCAAAAGTGTCTTTTGTGTTAGCTCCCCTTACATCTGAACAAGCTAAAGCGTATCTCAATGAAATATTACAAGTTTGGACGCAAGGAATGCAGCGGCCACTCCCTCTTGAAAGTCGAGCTGGATTTGAGTTTCTCTACGACATTAATCAGCTACAGCAAGAGATGGTCACTGAGCAAAGCGCAGAGCGAGACTTTAACGCTGCGCTTGAGTTAGACATCGCAAGTCTGAAACAGAAAGTCACTCAAGCGTTTGAGAAAAGGCTTGAAAATGATAAAGGCTATTATCGACGAGCCTTTGGTAAAAATATCTCGATTATTGATGAGCGAGAGTTTCAGCGATTAAGCGAACAGCTCTATTTACCCCTTATTCGTGCAGTAGAGGAGTATGATGATGAGCAGTACTGATATCAAACAGCTCGACCCGCTGCATTTTGCACTCAATCAAAATGCGCTCATTGAGGCCAGCGCCGGCACAGGTAAAACCTTCACTATTGCATTTTTGTATGTGCGTTTAGTGCTCGGGCATGGCCAGCCCGAGAATAGCCTCCTCGCAAATGGTTTATTACCGCGCGATATCTTAGTGGTGACTTTCACCGACGCTGCGACAAAGGAGCTTATTGACCGAATACGTGCCAATTTATCTCTTGCCGCTGAAGTGTTTGCCGAGCAGCCCCGCATTCGCAGAGGTCAAGACGTGGGACTGTTAGCGACCCTTAAAGCCAGCTACCCGGCACAGCAGCACAGCGCCTGTAGAAAAAAGCTGCTCGATGCACTGGAATTGATGGATGAAGCCGCGATATCTACCATTCATTCATGGTGCAACCGAATGTTGAGTGAGCATGCTTTTGATAGTGGCAGCTTGTTTGAGCTTACTCTAGAGAGCGACCAAAAACCCATTATCCAGCAAGCCTGTGAAGATTATTGGCGCACTCATGTTTACTCTCTGAACGCACAAGAGTACGCGACGTTTATTGAAGTATTTTCTTCTCCCGATGATTTACACAAGAAGATTGCCGCAAGCCTAGCGAGTTCTGCAAGTCTCAAAGCGCCTAGACCGCTGTTCGAATTGACTGCAAATATCAAAAAACTTCAGGGTTTTGTTAATGCCAAAGACTGGGGGCCTTTAGTAGAGCAGGCGCGCGATTTCCTGCAGGCATCAGGTAAGAAAGGCATTGGGCCTATCGAAAATGCTTTAAATGAACTCTTTGAATGGCTACCGAATGGCGAGCGAGTGGCAGCAACACCGTTTCCAGATAATTTTGGCAAATGGACAGGCTACAAACATTTAAGCAGCGAAGGCTTTAAAAAGTTCATGGCGGACGACGGTCAGACCCTCGCCATTAGCGAACTAATTGATAGTTTATTAAAGTTAAAACAGCTTAAAAAAGAAAACACTAAAAAACAGAGCAAGATAGATATATCGGAGCATGCAAATGCACATATAGCGGAGCATGTAATAAAAGAGCAAGATTTAGCTGCTCAATTAGGCTTTAACGAGCTCTTAGTTAAGTTAAACCATGCACTGAACGCAAGTGACGGTGAGAGCAAAGTTAACCATGCTCTAGCGAGCACTATCGCTAAACAGTTCCCGGTCGCGCTTATAGACGAATTTCAAGATACTGACCCGGTGCAGTTTGGCATTTTTGAAAAGGTATATTTGCAAAACGAGCCAGCTGCCAATGATGCTAAGCTGAACGACGGTATAACTGCCAGCCTGATCATGATTGGTGACCCTAAGCAAGCCATTTACAGCTTTAGGGGCGGCGATATTTACACCTATTTAGACGCCAGCAAAAAAGTGAACAATAATAAGTACACGCTAGCGACCAACTACCGTTCTACCAACAGCATGGTAGAGGCTGTAAATCATTTATTTGCACGTGCAGAGCAATTGCCTCAAAAGGCTTTTCAGTTTGTTGAAAAAAATCAAGCTGATGCAGAAGTGAAAAGTTTGATTCCCTTTAACCCTGTTAAATCTAATGGCCTAAAAGATAAGTTGGTACTTGCAAATAATGATAGTTCCGCATTGCTTTTTTGGCATGCAACAACAGGCGACGATGACAATAGCCAAGGTCAGTCACAACAAGCGAAAGTACAAACCCAATCACAAAAGCGACCAGCCCAGTATAGAGAAACTTTAGCTACGGGCTGTGCAGAGCAGATTGCGCAAATATTGAATGATGCAGCAAAGGGTAAAGCCTTTTTTGAAGTGCAAGAAAGTGGGGCAAAGCGTCCAGTTATGCCCAATGACATCGCAATACTGGTAAATAATAAGAGAGAAGCCGCGGCGATCCAGAAGGCACTTCTACAAAAAAATCTTAACTCCGTTTATCTCTCCACTAAAGGAAGCGTGCTAAGTGCCCCCGAGGCCAAAGACATACTGTTATGGTTAAAAGCCATCGCCGAACCTAGTCATGTGCCCTCGCTAAGAAACGCGGTTGCCACCGTCACCTTAGGTAAATCCTTAAGTGAATTGCATCAGGCGATTAGTGATGAGTCATATCTGGACGCCTTAATTTTGCAATTCCAAGGCTATCAGCACCTTTGGAAAACCCAAGGTGTGCTGCCGATGATGCGCCGGCTAATGATGGACTACGGCGTTCAGCGAACATTGCTGTCGCAAAAAGACGGTGAGAGAACCCTAACCGATATTTTGCATATTGGCGAATTGCTGCAGCAGGCCAGTGCGAAAATTGATGGCATGGCAAATCTCATCTCCTACTATGAAAACTTGATAAACGACGAGAACAAAGAAGAAAGCGACTTTAATATGCCGCGCCTCGAAAGCGATAGCGACTTGATTAAAGTGGTGACGGTACATAAATCTAAGGGCTTGCAGTATCCACTTGTATTTTTACCCTATGCAACACAACAAGCAGAGCTAATGCGCGGTACTATTTTTGTTTCTTATCACGATGAACAGGGTAATGTGGTGAGCTCTTTTGACGTGGATAAGACGAAGAAGTTTAAGCTTCAAGAGCTTAAAAAAGAAGAAATTCGCAAACTATATGTCGCTCTCACTCGCGCAAAATATGCCACGTGGGTGGGGGCTGCCGATGTAAAAGGCTGGCATGAAAGTGGTCTGGCTTACTTGCTTGGCGTAAATACAGAGGATGATGATCTTGCTCACGCACTGGGCCAGCTTGTCCAAGATAAATCAGACTGCATTGGTATCATCGAATTACCAGAACCTAGCGACATTGTATATACACCACCTTCCCAAGAGGCGCTCGGGCAAGCCAGAGAGGCAATGCGTGTAGTGATGCAGTCGTGGCGCTCTTATAGCTACTCGAGTATCGAGTATCATGCACAACCGAGTCATGCCAACTTAACTCAGGCGGCAAGCAAAAACGCAAAAGCCTATGAAGACAGCAAGCTTGATGAGAAAGTCATTAATCAACTCAGTGAAAACCAAGAAGATGGAGCGCCAGACGCCGCCACCAATCTGGCGATAGGGGTGCTAGCAACTGAGCAATCAGACCCAGCGCTGGCTGAAAAAAGCATCCATAATTTTTACCGGGGCGCTAAGCCGGGCACATTTTTGCACGACATTTTGGAGTGGGCTGCAAAAGTCGGTTTTAAACAGATAAAAACTGAGCCTGACTTACTCAAAGAACATGTACAGACTCAATGTGAAAAGGCGGGTTGGAGCGAGTATTCAGATATTATAAATCAATGGATGTCTGACATTATTGCCACACCATTCCCTGTATCTCGAGAGGCAAGCCCAAGTGGTGTCTCAATCAGCGCAGCCTTAAGCGACTTAGATACACTCATCCCTGAAATGGAGTTTTGGTTCAGTACCGATAAAGCTCGCCTTAGCGCCATCGACCAAGCGGTTGTAAATGCAACCTTTAGCTGCGCGCCAAGACCCGCTGCAAAAGCTGAAACGATGTCGGGTATATTCAAAGGCTTCATTGATTTGACCTTTGAGCACGAGGGGAAGTACTACGTGTTAGATTATAAATCTAACTATTTAGGAGAAAACGAAGAAGCTTATACAGCCGACAATATTGAAGAGGCGATAATGCATCATCGTTATGATTTGCAATTTGTTATTTACCTTGTTGCGCTTCATAGATTGTTAAAAAACCGCATTGCAGACTATAGCTATGATAAACATGTGGGTGGATGTGTTTATTACTTTTTGCGAGGCTTAAATGCGCCCAGCCAAGGCGTGTTTACCACCAAGCCGCCGCTTGCGCTGATTGAGGGTGTTGATGAGATGTTTAACGGCCGTTATGGCGATGAGCCAGATTTGTCGAACTCCGAGCAAACTCTACATGGCACACACGGGGACAACAAATGACGCAGCTCAATATGCCCCTGAATGATACGGCGGAGTCCTTAGCTCTATTGCAAGCATGGCGTGACGCAGACGCCATTCGCCCCTTAGATTTAGCCTTTGCTAAATATCTGCTTGCAATGGGTGAGGCCAGCAAAAGCCATATTGAACCAGCAAGTGTAGTACTTGCTGCAATCAGCTCACTATATTTAAGCGATGGTCATGTTTGCCTAGATCTTAATAAGCTTTTTGAAAGCCCTGAGCACTTTATTCAAATCGCAAAAGAGCATCGCGCAAGCACAATGTCGCTAGCAGATGTATTAAAAACTAGTTCGCTTAAGCAATGTTTAAACGCCCTTAAACGTTGTGAGGCGGTTGCGCAAAACCCAAATCAACAAGCGCCGTTGGCCCTTAAAGGTTCGCGTTTATATCTAACGCGTTTTTATCATTATGAGCTTACTATTGCACAAGGTATAAAGAGGCGTCTGCCGGTTTTATCTGATATGCGCCAAGCAGACGATCATGCCAATGCTGTCTTAAAGCAAGCGATTACTGCTTTATTCAAAGGTCAAAGCAGTGCGACCACCGCCTCGCAAATACATGCGTGTGCGCTTGCTGCCCGTAGTCAATTCGCCATTATTACGGGTGGTCCGGGTACAGGCAAAACAACAACAGTCGTTAAGCTACTAGCCGCACTGCAGTCTATCGCTGGTTGCGAGCATAGTGATATTGATGGGTCTTCGAAATCTCCAAGAAAGCTAAAGATTGCGCTTGCCGCCCCCACTGGTAAAGCTGCTGCACGGTTAAATCAATCCATTCGTGCCTCAGTCTTAAAGTTACCCTTTGCAGATTTACCCGGTACGGTGAATGAGCATGACATCCCTCAAAACGTCACTACTCTGCATCGCCTCTTAGGAAGCCGCGGCGCGAGTCGAGAGTTTATTCACAACCAACAAAACCCTTTACCAATAGATGTATTAGTGATTGATGAAGCATCTATGGTTGATGTGAGCCTTATGGCAGCGGTCATAAATGCCTTGAGTCCTGATGCTCGCTTAGTCTTGTTAGGTGACAAAGACCAATTGGCATCAGTTGATGCTGGCGCGGTGCTAGGACAACTCGCTCAAAAAGCGCATGAAAAGCAATACAGCGCGAGCACAGCGAAATATTTATTGGAAGTAACGGGCATAGCGAGTAAGCAAGTGCTTGAGCGTGAAATCAAGGTAAGTGACAAACCCGTGCAAGCGGATTTGTTTGGGAGCGATGACGAAAGTCTGGACGATACCAATACACGCAGTGCAGACCCATTATTACAAAACATCGCAATGCTAAATCATAGCTTTCGTTTTGACGGGCAAAGCGGTATTGGCAACTTATCGAAAATGGTGAACAGCGGGCGCATCGATGCAGGCCTTATGGCTGATTTTAAAAACGCTGAGCTACTCGATTCTATTTATCTGCTTGGAGATATTAAAGGCGCTGGATTTAAGCAAAACAAACAAGAGTTAAGCGAAGCAGACAAACAGAGCGTTCAGTTATTTTTAGAACATATTGCAAGTGGCAGCCCTGATAGATTTAAAAATAATGGGCAAGGGCGCGTTTTAGGAGAGCATAAAATAGAACCCCCAATTGCCTATCGCGCTTACTTACAAATGTTATGGCAGGCGGAGAATGCCCTCGATGAAAGTGCCAGCGAGCAGCAGTATAATGATTTAGCTCAAGATGTTATTGCTTGCTTTGAACGTTTTCAGGTACTTTGCGCTATGCGCAGCGGTCCCTATGGGGTAGAGGCGTTAAACATCATGATTCAAGAAGCCTTAATTCCCACATCAATGCTCGCTGAGCAAGGCTCGTTTTATCAAGGTAGACCGGTTTTGGTCACGCGCAACGACTACAATTTAGGTTTAACAAACGGTGACATTGGCATTGTAATTTGGCGCTGGGTAAAAGACGCGCGAGGAAAGCTTCAATACGCCGCGCGAGTGGCCTTTGCAAGTGACCAAGCTGATGGCGCGATAAGGTGGTTTTCGCCAGCGCGCTTACAGTCTATTGAAACCGTATTCGCAATGACCGTGCATAAGTCACAAGGCTCTGAATTTGAGCACACCTGTTTAGTGTTGCCAGAGCGGCAAAATGCTGTGGTAACTAAAGAGCTTGTTTATACCGCTATCACGCGCGCAAAATCTTGGTTAAGCATAGTCGCACCTAATGAAGAAGTTTTGCGCGACGCCATAAAAAATCCGATTAGCCGAGAGTCGGGTCTAATGGTCTAGGCTTAAGGTGACTTGTCTGGTTAGATAAATACTCTTGCCTGCATATATTTAAAAAAATATTACTGACTTGGCTTCTCTCGTCGCATATTCTCAAACAGCGAAGGCTCCCAAGGTCTCATGGCAAGTAACATGCCCATGTGTTGTCGTTTATCGAGAGGTAGTGATTGGTCTTCAAGGTTTAGCTGCGCAGCCTCTTGCGTGACTTGGTTGAGTTTGCGCTGAATAATATCGACGGAGCTTTGTGAATATCGTCCGCGTAGATAAAAGCGAAACGTCCATGGCTCGTTTTGTTTTGGCGCCATAAACTTTACCATGACTTCTTGCTGCATAAATTGCTCAAGTATGCCGCCGGGTATCCACCTAAAGTCCTGGGCAATTAATGAGCGATATAAGTTGTTGGGTAGTAAATCGATAATACGCAGTTTGTCGAGTTGGGCTAACAATTGTATACACTCAAACTTATCCATATCGTAATAATCGATAATCTCTTCAAACTTCCAACCGTCGCGCACGCACACCGCAACTAAGAGTAAACGCGGATTAGCCAGTAAATCCTTTTCTTGATTGTCTGTTAACTGGCTAATTTTTTCACCATGCTGCTGCGCAATAGCAAATAAGTCTGCTAATGACATTTTGAGTAAGCCGCATATTTGTTCTAAGCGCTCCAGGGTGAAGCTGTTATTGGAGAAGATTCGCTTCACATTGGCTTCGCTCATATCAAGCTTATCAGCAATCAATTTGTAGGTAAGCTGCTCCTGCTTGAGTAATTGTTTTAAGGTTTTGCTCACTAATAAAATCTGACTCATTGCTTCCATCCTATGATTTTTGACAAATTTTTCGTACAGCAGGAACTACACAGTGAGGGTATAAAGTATAGTTTAAATATACCGTTCGGTTAATAAAAGTATACATCTCATGCGTTAGTTTACAATAAAAATACTCAGGCCTATATTTGATGCGTACTTTATGCAACGAGCTATTTTTCAAATATCAAAATATAGCCATCAAAACCTAGACCTTAAACTTAAAGGAAAGACAAAATGAAAAACAAGACAAACAATTCAATTAAATCATTCGCTTTAGCCGGTTCATTAGCACTAGCTTCAATTTTGAGCTTGCCTGTGTATGCAGAAGGCGGTTCGGTGCATCATAGTGGTCAAGCAAGTAAGCATTCTGTGCTAGCTGTAGCGCACGGTGTTGGCGATAGCGCAAAGGTAGCAAGTGCTGTGGTTGCAGCGCCCATCATTGTGGCTGGCGGAGTTAGTCTTGCAACTGGTAGTGCAGCGATATCGGTAGGTGAATCAATTGGTAATAGCGCGCAAAACGTATCTAATCATCATGCTCAGAAGCACAATACGCAATTGACGATCACCGAAATCACCATCACCGCGGATCCTGCGCCAAACCAAATAGCGCCTAAAACAACCCAACAAACAACCATAGAAGTGAAAGAAACCACCTCTTTTAAAGAGCTAAAATAATTAATGGTTAATTCAAGGCACTTTTGCAAAAAGGACTAATAAAGATGACATTACGTAAAACATTTACCACCGCTATATTAGCTAGTATGTGCTTAATATTTGCCAGCGACGATGCACTGGCAGGAAGCCAGCAAGAAATGCAAGCTCAGCATCAGCCACAAGATGTTGCCGCATTTGCCAAAGGAGTTGAGAAGTATGCTGCAGCGCAGGGTGCACGTGCCTTTATCATCGCAAGAGTGGGTCGACCGGTAGAAGATCTACCTAAAGGTATTTCGTATACACACACCGCAATAGCGGTTTATTCAGCAATTACCCTAGATTCGGGCGAAGTCGTTAATGGCTATGCCATTCATAATTTGTATCAAGATGCTGACAACAAAAAACGCAGCAGCTTGATCACCGACTATCCAGTTGACTTTTTTTGGGGTGCTCATGAATTAACCGCCGGCATTGTTATCCCTAAACCTCATATTCAAGACAATCTCATTGAGTTAATTAGCAATGGTGATAATCATACCTTGCACAACTCAAAATATACTGTGCTTGCTAGCCCATTTAACAGCATGTATCAAAACTGTACTGAACATACCTTAGATATGCTTAATGCCGCCATATACAACACGACTAATATAAAACAGCTTAAAGTGAACACCCAAGCACACTTTAGCGCGCAACGAGTCAGAACCAGTCGCTTTAAACTAATGCTAGGGTCGGCTTTTATGGAAGATATCACCACACGAGACCATGCAGGTAAGGTTAAAACCGCTACTTTTACCAGTATCGCAAATTACCTAAAACGATATGATTTGGCAAAGCATGCCGTTACACTAGACAACGACTTAAACGCAAAAAGCATTTAAATAACACTTACGCTATAGATGCAAATTATAAGGAAATTTTTCATGAGTACTCATTCAACAGCTCCAACAAAAGCCTTTCGTATTGCTGCAGTTGCAGCGCTGTTAGTCGGCGGATTATCGTATGCCATAGGTTTGTTTAACGCTGAAATGGCCTTAAACGAAAAGGGGTATTATCTAGCGGTTATTTTATTTGGTTTGTTCTCGGCCGTGTCGGTTCAAAAATCGGTAAGAGATAAATCAGAAGGAATTAAAACCTCAAAGATTTACCATATCATTGCTTGTGTTGCTGTCGCTAGCGCTATTGCGTTGTTATGCATTGGTTTGTACAACGCAGACTTATTATTAAGCGAAAAAGGCTTTTTTGGTATGGCTTACGCCTTAAGCTTATTTGCAGCAATTACTGTACAAAAGAACGTACGTGATACTCAAGCCATTGAATCTGATGATATTATTGAAAAAAGCATGTCCATTAAACACGGAGATTCAAAGTTTGAAAAAATAAATGCTGATAAAGCAGAACAAGAATAGACTTGTTGATAATTATTCGACGATAGAAGGCTAAAAAGATCGAAAACAACTATACTTCGATTAAATCAATCACAGAACGATTCAACAATAAGAACGAAATATTCCATTTAGAAAAACATCGGTACGGCAAGAAGTCTATTTTGTGAATTCGAATTTTACGCCTTAGTTTGTCGTGCCTAGTTTTCTACAGCAAAGTCGTCGCACGAGTCGCGTTTGTAAGTGACCAAGCTGATGGCGCGAAAGGTGGTTTTTTGTCAGCGTGGCAATACACTTCGCTCGGATTAGATCTGAGCTGGAGTGCACTGTACTGACTCATAATGGGCTGCTGCTCATTTATTCGAAAATATCCTTGAAGAAATAAACAACAGCTGCTCGCTTCCATTCACCATTGAAGGGCACGATTTCACCATTTGCGTTACCATCAATCCAGACTTTACCGTTGTCTTCTATCAAACCAACCTGAGATGAGCCCCGCCAGACTTTACCGTTGTCTTCCAAAGTGCCGATATGATTTCCTCGAAACCATACTTTCCCATCAGGCTCGATTGATCCTAAATCATTTCCACGAACCCAAATATTGCCGTCGGACGTTATGTCACCCACATCATCACTGCCCAACCATACATTGCCCTTGGCATCTACAGTGGCAATAACGCCGCCTCGATACCACAGCTCTTGCTCTATACCTTGTAAGAATGCTGTTTTTCGAGGCTTCGTTTTCTTAGGTGTTGCTGCGAGCTCCTGCTGTGTTTGTGAAACGCCTGCCACCATATCGTCGAATCTGGACTGCGCCATTGCAATCTCTGCAATATGAGCTTGCCTATTCGGATTTTTCAATTGTGGATAGACTTCTTCTAATTTTAAACCTATAGCACTAGCTAGCATTCCGTCACTTAAGGTCTGCGCATTGCGCTTTCCATTTTCCCCTTGGGCAAAGTTGTATTCTTTGATTTTGTCTGTTGGTGGAATGTTGGCAATTTGACGTGCAAGAATGACTGCTTCCGTCACTCTACCAATCTGCTGTTCAAACGTTTGCTCGATATCTGAAGAAATTTGATTCTGAAACTCGCCATTGATCCATCGGCTCACTCGATTAGCATCTTGCTGAGATACTTTTCCACTTTCCAGTATTGCCATATCCTTTTCTAATTCAGTACTTTGTAGAGCACGCATTTTCAGCGCCCAAGCATAAGCCTCTTCTGGTGTAGCGTTGTTAGATAAGGCCGGTCTGTTCTCACGTTGATACTTAGCGAGTATTTGGTTTGCGTCTACCACGCTTGTATTGTGGTGTGCCGATTGTTGGCCTGTAGACTCAGCTGAACTTTTAACTTGAGGATTTGTGTCCTGCTGTTGGTTCGTCGTGTTTTGCCATCGCGTTGCAATATCCGACATTTCACTCTGTATAGCTCGCCATTTCTCAATGCTTTGCGCATAGTCAGGATGGCTTTGGCTGGTGGAGTTTTGGATAAGTTCAGCAGTTTTTGTTAGCTTCTGACCAAGCCTGTTGTAAGCTGTAACATCCCCTGTTTTTAAGGTTCTAAGCTCACTTTCTAATTGCACAAGATTGCGCTTAGCCAGATTGAGTTGGGCGTCCATTGCTTGAGAAAGTGCGAGAGTTGATATCAGCAAACAAGCACATAGCATTAAGAAACTTAACTTCCGCATGTTGTGTTTCGCTCTTTTAATTACTATTTTGCTAGCTTGCCAGTAGCTCAAAATTTAATCAATTATTTTGCTTTGAAAAGTAGGTGCACAAGTAAAGCAATGCCTGAGCAGGGAGTATGGGCAGTGCAAACTTTATACGTTGCCAGGTAGTATTTTCATTTTCACTCACGAAGAGATTGAAGAGAGTTTATTTAACTCTATGATTTATAATGTTTATTTGTATTTTTCAGTATGGAATGTGCTTTGCTTTAGATTGTAGGACGATAAATGTGGATGTAACCACAAAATTTTTTTACAAGGAGAATCAAATGGCACAGGCATCTCAACAATCAAGCAATGCGGGTAGCGCTAAAAGCAATCACCCAGTAGCGGATAAAATGAAAGATACGCTGCACGATTCTATTGACACCTTAAGCGAAAAAGCAGCGGCAACCGAGCAAGGTTTGCGTGATTCTGCTGCGAAGGGATCAGAAGATTTCGCTGAGCGAAAAGAACAACTTGAACAAAGTTGGAACGGCTCTTCGGTAAAACAGTACGCAGTAGAAAACCCTGTTAAAACGGCAGGTATAGCATTTGCCGCAGGTGCGCTGCTAGCAACTATCTTACGCGGTAAGTAAAACATGAGCGCGCAACAAGTGCACGCATCAACAGCGCAGCAATCTGCTGTTGATGCTGCCCGTCAGTCCAACAATTCGTGGCAGCAACAATCAGAAGTGAGTGAGAACGCAACACGCAAAGACATAAATGAGCACGCTGAAGAAGCGTCTTTTATTGATACCTTTGCTTCACTCGAAGATTTGCTGCGCTTTCAATCCCCGCGTTTTGCCGCTTTACTGTCGGTTTTTAAAGCGGAATTAGTGTTATCACGCAAAGCGTTCTTTGTGTCAGTAGCACTCACAGTGTTAAGTGCACTTGTTGTGTTTACTATGTGGGGCTTGGCGAACGCTCTTATGGTGGCCCTTATTCTGCGCCAGGGAGTTTCTGTGACGGTAGCCTTGTTGATAATTTTTAGTGTGAATGCAGTTTTGTTGTTATTTGCGCTCACGCAATTAAAAAGCGCCGTTTATCAAATCGGATTAAATCGCTCACTCGAAGCAGTCAAGGTTCAACAATCTGACACAGCGCACAAGGCGACAGAAAGCTAGGAGTACCAGTGATGTGTATATTTTTACAACGCGAAGATAGGCAAGTTAATGTGGCGCTTCACAAATGCAAAGTCATGCACAATTTACAGGCTAGTAAAAAGCAGCGCTTAAAGCGACGCATAAATGCGCTCTTGCTTTCAAAGCGCGGCTTAACTACTGCGTTTGCTGCCGGCGCACTTCGCACCGTATATAAGTCAAGGTCAAGCAACCATGATAGTAAAGCGGGAAAGTCAAAACATGCGTCTTCCTTAGCGAGATTTGGTTTGAGCGCGTGGCTTGGGGCTTAGCTTTATATCAAGTCTGTGAACTGACTAGCTATTGCTTTTCAGAATTTCACACTGGCCTGTAAGTTTCACAGAGCGACGTTCAAATAAGTCAATGTATAGAACAACAAAGCTATATTAAACAAATTGTTATAAATCATGTTTGAGTGGATCAAGTTTTGCTGCAATTACAGTGAGCAAAATTTTAAGCAATTAAAAACGACAAAGGAGTATGAAATGAACAATCAAACACCAGATGTCAAAAAAGTATCCGACACGATAAAAGTAATGCAAGGCGGTATCGATTTTTACCAAGAAGCCATTACCGAAGTAGAATCAAACAACGTCAAAGGCATGTTTCGTAAAATGATTGAGGGCAAAGAGCAAGCCATAGAGTCATTGCAACCATATGCCATCAACGAGCAAGGTGAGCGAGAAACTGATTCTGACTGGATGGTCGATACGCGCAAAATGTATACGCAGCTCATTGGAAAAATGAGCTCTGATACCGACCATACTTACATTAAGCAGTTAGAAGAAGTAGAGGATAAGGTATTAGAGGTTCTAGATGAAGCCTTGCAGGAAGAACAGCCGCAAGACTGCTCTGCTGCATTAAGAGCAACTAAGGCCCGTGCCCAGCAAATGCACGATGAGATGAAAGCCTTACAAGAGGCTACTGCATAATTTTACTCAAATAATAAATAATGCGAACACAAACTGAACGAAGGCCGGCGTAAGCTGGCCTTTTTCATCCCGTCATC
>CAYQMI010000044.1:21849-28362 GCA_964418575.1 uncultured Glaciecola sp. | reverse complement strand
GAGTAAGCTTTACCTCATGGCAAGAGACAAATCACAAAAAAACCGCTTTTTTTCTTAATTTTTAATGAGTGCTGAAAATAACGCCATAAATGAGCTGTTTTTAGAGCAGTTTTCTAGACTTTTTTAATTGCCTTTGTTCACGCTAAGCCGCGCTAAACCTGCCAACACAAGATTGTTGTGCACAATTACACTGAGATTGTCTTTGCAAAGCTGCTGAGCAACAATCTCTCGGTCTCCACCGGTCAAAACAAGGCTGAACTGTTCACTACGCGAGCACATAATATTTTCAGCTTGTTTTGTCATGCCTATTATTTGCGCAAGCGCACCGTTGGCAACACAATTTGCGGTGTCATTTCCGGGAGCAACTTCGGGATGAATCGTATCAAAATCGAATACGCGCTGGGTATTATTTACCACCGTTTTGCGTAACATTGCCAATCCGGGTGCTATCCATCCTCCCAAATGGGATTTTTTTATCACAAAATCGCAGGTTATGGCGGTACCTGCATCTACTACCAACACATCGCCCTCAACTAGGGCATCGGCGCCGAGCATCGCTAGCCATCGGTCGCTTCCCATGTTTTGCTCGTTTTTGTAGCTGTTGATGATGCCAAACTGCTGTTTTTGCGTTTCTGCAAATTGATATTTGAGCTTCGCGCTTTGTAACTGCTCTGCGATCTGTTGATTTATCTGAGCTGAGCGCACACTGCAAACAAATACCTCTATGTCAGGTCGTAATAGCGATGCTAAGTTCTCAATATCGATGCTTTCGCTCGTAATGTCACCTAAACCGGTAGAGGCATCAAACCACGTATATTTTAGCTTGGTGTTGCCAACGTCAATGAGTAGATTAGATGGGCCTAACACTGAT
This sequence comes from uncultured Glaciecola sp., assembly GCA_964418575.1. GTDB lineage: Bacteria > Pseudomonadota > Gammaproteobacteria > Enterobacterales > Alteromonadaceae > Glaciecola. The sequence goes on along the minus strand of CAYQMI010000044.1, from coordinate 27,491 downwards.
CTCGCCTCCGTGGTATGGTTTTATTTTACCGTCAACCTCAAGTAATAAGGCACCACTGCTGTCTATTCCGCGGCTAATCCCCTTCACTACATAGCTTCCCGAAACTAACGACACAGCTTTGTTATAATACAAATCAGCGTCTCGCCACTGCTGCATAAATGGCGTTAAGCCCTCTAGCTGAAACACCGGTAACATTTGCCACAGTTCATCAATCAAGTAAGCACTAAAAAGATTTCGCTCGCTGTGCGAATTTAAAATACTACTGACATCCGTGAAAGGCTGGTCGATATCAGTAATGGTGTTGGGCAATTGCATATTGACACCAATGCCGATTATCGCGGTGGTTTGCTCACCCACTTGCCCTTCTACTTCGATGAGTATGCCTGCGAGTTTTTTACTATCGTGATACACATCGTTCGGCCATTTTAACTGGCATGATTCAATACCTATGCGTTTTAACGCTCTATTCAAACCAATCCCAATCAATAAAGACAAACCTGCCATCGACTGATAGCCGCTTTCAAAGCGCCATAGCATCGACATGTAAATGCTTGCACCAAAAGGCGATACCCATTTACGCCCTCGCCTTCCGCGACCTTGCGTTTGCGCCTCAGCCAAGCACACACTGCCTTGCATTAGGGAGTCGCTATTTGTTTTTATAACATCGTTAGTAGAGCCCACGACGTTGTGTACCAAAATACTTGGGGGCGTGGTTTTAGAAGCGAGCTTTAAATGCTCACGGATTTTTGATTCGTGAAGTAAGTACAAAGGTTGAGCTAGTTTGTAACCACGCCCTTTTACACTGTAAATATCCACTCCAAGTTCACCAAGGGCCTTTATGTGATTTGAAACTGAACTACGGGTGATATTTAGCTTCTCGCTAATATACTCCCCTGAAACAAAGGCTTTCACATCGAGCATACTCACAATTTGCGTGCGCAGTACATTCACCTTTTCTTTTGCGCTTAAGGCGCTTTGGCTTTCAATGGTCTTGTTCATTACAGCGTCATTGGCCCTTGCTGGGCGATTAAGCGCACTTCATTTTCGAGTAAAATGCCGTAGCTATCGTATACGCCTTGCTTAATCTCTCTTGCCAGTTTCAGTAATTCCTCACCCGTACCATTACCGTAGTTAACCAAAACTAGGGCCTGATGTTTATGGCATGCAATATCGCCTAACTTTTTACCCTTAAAGCCTAATTGATCAATTAGCCATGCAGCCGGGATTTTTACTTTGCCCTCTGGCGCTGCGTAATGAACAATATCGGGATGGGCGTAGCTTAGGCTTGAAAATTGTTCTGCGCTTACCGTCGGGTTTTTAAAAAAGCTTCCTGCATTACCTAAAACCGCAGGGTCTGGCAATTTACTCTGGCGAGTTGCCACAACTTGCTCAAATATTTGTTCTGGTGTGGGCGAACTTAGCGCTGTTAGTGGTCCGTAGGTCGCCACTACCCTATATTTTTTAGGCATTGCAAAGTTTACTGAGGTGATAACGCGTTTGCCTGGCTCACGCTTAAAACGACTGTCACGATAAGCAAACTCACATTCTTTTTTATTGAAATAGCCGAGCATGCCTGTGCTCAAGTCTAAAAACTCGACACTTTGGATAAAACGCTCAATCTCTACGCCGTAAGCCCCAATGTTCTGAATGGGGCTTGCGCCCACAGTGCCTGGTATTAATGCGAGGTTTTCAAATCCATAAATTTGGCGCTGCATGCACAGCACAACCAAATCGTGCCAGTTCTCGCCCGAAGCTACATTTAAATGATAGTAATCGTCATCTTCACTGATGTGAATGCCTTTCAAGGCGTTTTTTACGATCAATCCGTCGTAATTTTCAGTAAAAATAGTATTGCTGCCTTCGCCCAACAAAATATGCTGAGTGTCCTGTAGCGTCGATGCCATTTTCAATAAACTATCTAAGGAATCTATTGTCGTAAATTCCTCTGCATAGGCTTCAAGACCAAATGTATGTAGTGAAGTAAGTGAATGCAATGTATGAATAACTTCCGTAAAGTGAACAGAAACAATATAAACTAATTATACACTTATGTATCAATTGGGATGATGAAAAAGTTTTAAATGTATTAGAGACTTACAAAAAACTACAGGCTGTGAATGTCTTATGCTCAAACGGGTAATCAATACACTATCTATTGCCATGCTGATGTACCTCCTAAGCACAGGAGTGACGTTTGCTCAGCAAAGCCCCTTTGGTAGTGCGTATCAGCAGCAATATCTGCTAATGGAAGCCGATCCTCAGGCCTACATCGAAAAGCATGTAAACACACCTGATAGCAACAACGTCCCTGCTACGCTTCAGCACTTTTGGCTAAGAGCTGAAGCTTTTCTGCTGTTACAGCAATATTCAATGGCAGTCACTGAATTACAAAACGCCATCGCTTTTTTAAGCGGCATGGAAAGTCCAAATATACAAAGCCAGCGTGCAATTTTTTACGAACGCCTTGCCGATACAAACGTTTACGCTGGGCAATTAAATGCAGCACGCTCTGCAATTTCTAGCGCCATCGACAATACCGCTTTATCGGATAGTGAAAATAAACTTATTCAACGTTTGGTCAAACGTGCTGAGGTGGATCATTTGTCTGGAGCAAGTATTGCTGCGCTACAAGATTTGCAGCTCGCTTTGCAATTGGCATCAGCTTCTCAAATGACCACTTCAACCATTGATATTGCTATGCGTATGGCAAATATTCATCAGCAGCGCAACGAGCACGCTATTGCATTGAGTTACGCGCAGCGAGCTATTGATGGAGCGCAGCAGTTGAACGACAATGCGAGGCTACTCACTATTTTAATCGCGAGCATGCCAAGCTTACTAACTAATCGGCAGTTAGAAGCTGCACAAACACGGCTAGTTCAAATAAATGCTCTGTTAAGCGACAGCACCGACCTTTACTTTAATGCAAAAGCGCTGCAGTTTGCGGGGGAGCTCGCCTATAACCAAGGCAATGTTCAAGACGCAATAGACAAACTGAGCAGTGCTTTACGCCTCTTTGAAGATGAGCACCCGCTCGATTTGGCGCACGCCCATTTATTTTTAAGTCGAGCTTATACCGAGCTAGATGAAATGGATTTAGCGATAAAACATTTAGTCGATGCATTTAATGCCATTCCAGCAGACACTAATAACTTTGATTTAGTGCAGAGTATTAATTTACATCGAGCTGAGTTGCTAAGCAGTTTAAATCAGTTTGAAGAGGCCTACCGCGTTACCAAAGATGTGATTGCAGCAAGGGATATCAATCAGCCAATAGACGAGATTAAACGCATGCTCGACATGCACACAAACTTTCAGCTTCAATTGCAACAGCAAGAAAACATAGAGCTCAAACAAAAGAACGCGTTTCAGCTATCTGAAATTGAGAGTAAGCAAACACTTAACCAGCTCTTCTTTTTAGTGATTGCACTTTTAGTGTGCATTTGTTTTTTGCTGCTTCTAATGTTTATTCGCAGCAAAAAACACCGTCAAAAACTCGAGCGTATTGCCCATACTGATGCATTAACAGGCATATACTCTCGCCGCCGTATTTTAGAGATATTAGATTTTCAGCAAGATATGTTTAATCGCACTAAACTGCCATTTTGCGTTGCTATTGTGGATCTCGATTATTTTAAACAAATCAACGACACATACGGCCACCAAAAAGGCGACGAAGTACTCAAACAAACTGCCAAGCTTGCTAACGATAGCTTCCGTAAAACAGACAGCGTAGGGCGTATAGGTGGTGAAGAGTTTTTATTTATATTTCCAGATACCTTGCTGGAGCAGGGCAAAGTATTACTTGAAAAATACTGTAAATCTCTGCTTGATATTGGTCTCGCTGCAAATATCGAACAAGCTACCACAGCATCGGTCGGCTTAGTTCAGCCCTATCCTGGAGAGGCCACAAGCAGCATTATCAGCCGCGCAGACAAGCGCTTGTACGCGGCTAAAAACAGTGGCCGCAACAAAATTGTAAGTGAAGGTAACGAAGCGGTAGACATTGCCTAAGCCTTGCTGTTTACTTAATTTTATTGACTAAGAAAAAAGGATGTTTATTGATGTCTTTCACAAACGACGCGGTAGTTTTACCTGAAATATCAATAGCAAAACTGCCACTGCAGCCGATTTCACCAAAATACAGAATTATCAATATCGCCATCAATGTTTTCTTTACCTGCATCGCGCTGGCGGTCGTTTTGATTCTTAAATTGGAGCTGTTTTTTCCAGCACCTGAGTTTATTGAGCACACTTCGCCGCTAATAGTTGGCGTAATTTTAGGTTTAGGTGGCTTAATGGCGATATATCACTTTTTCGCAGACCCTATCATCCAATATGCAGTGCGCGAGCAGGATGTGCACTTTCAAGCAGGCTTGTTTTTTAGAAAGCTCGTTAGCCAGCCCATTTTACGTATTCAGCATATTGAGCTGAAACGCGGGCCAATAGAACGCAAAGCAGGACTGGCGACACTGCAAGTATTTAGCGCCGGCGGCATGTCGCATACTTTTGAAATACCGGGCCTTGAGTATGATAAAGCCGTTGCCTTGCGTAAATTCATCATCGACCACAAGGACTTGTCGGTAGATGAGTGAACAAATTGATGTAAGCCAGCTCGATACTAGCAACGAAAGCGAGGCGCAGCTTGCAAAAGAAATCGCGAGTGACGAATGGCTGCGTGTATCGCCTATCGCGATTGTCTATTTCTTCGTTAAAACCTTATTGCTTGTGGGCAACACCCTTATTTACATGTTGCCAGTATTTGCGTTTAATTTTTCAAAGGTAAAAGAAAATATATTACTCGTAGCCATAGCAGCGACCGTCATCGTCTCTTTAGTGCTAATTAGCTCTGTCGTTCAGTATTTATTCTACTTTTATCGCTTAAGCGCCGACCGCGTAGAAATTCGACAGGGTATGATTAAAAAGTCTCACTTAGATTTGCCCTTTGGAAAAATTCAAAACGTGAAAATCATTCAGCCCTTTTATTATCGTTTCAGCGACTTTTCGATTGTAGAGCTCGATACCGCAGGCTCAGCTAAGCAAGAGGCTAATATTGTCGCTATACGCCTGCCAATGGCAGAATCTTTTAAGCAAAAAGTGTTGGCGATTGTAAGTGATATTAAAGCCGAAAGCGCATCCGATAATGATGGCTCAGAACCTATTAGTGCGTTTACTGAGCAGCAAGAAGTAGTGCTTAATCGCCGCTCCATAAAAGACTTAATCATTCACGGAATTACCAACAATCGTGTGTGGATATTTTTAGGCTTTCTTGCCCCTTTTTACAATGCTATTTCTGAAAATGTGGGCGCTTTTTTTAGCGCAATTGGCCTAGATATCGCGTCATATTTAAATTACGAAACGCAAACCATGTGGGTATTTGCGCTGCACTTACTCTCTATCGTGATGGTGATCATGTTGTTCATTGTGAGCTTTTCTATTATCGGCTCAATCTTTGTGTTTTATGACTATCGCTTAAGCCGAAATAACAGCCGCTACATTAGGCGCAGCGGCCTGCTAACCAAGCAAGAAGTTAGCATGAAAGCGAGCCGCATTCAGCGTGCGGTGCAGCAGCAAGACTGGTTAGACATATTAATTTCGAGAGTAAATTTACGCTTTGAACAAAATTCAGCCGGGGCAAGCGG
>CAYQMI010000044.1:17756-21749 GCA_964418575.1 uncultured Glaciecola sp. | reverse complement strand
AAAGGTCTTTTAGGCAGGGATTATTTAGCCTTTCCAATCAACAAAATACAGCAAACTAAAATGCACCAAACCCCGCTGATGAAACAAAAAAACTTAGCGAGTTTAAAGGTAGTGTTAGCCTCAGGCGGTATGAGCATACCTTACTTGCCCGAGCGCGAAGTAAAAGCGGTAGTCGACGATGCCTTACTTAAAATTGCGCGGGACAAACCCGCTTGGATGTAGCACTTAACTAGCCTTTGTGGTGGTAAATACCCAATGGCCATGCTCGTCTATTATTCTCGTGCATTCGCCTCGATAGTACAGATAGTTTAAATGCGCTAAGCCCTCTGCAATGGCAAAGAACATATTATGAGGGTTTAGCTTTCGTTTAAATAAAGCCGGTAAACACTCTTTTACCGTTTTACCCTCAATGCAATATTCTCGTAGCAGACTCAAATGCGCCTGGTGATGCGCGAGCAATTCATCTACTCGTGTGTGCAAGCCGGTAAACGGCAATTTATGAGAGGGCAAGACCTTGGTGTTTGTTGGCAGTTGTTTAAACTGCGGCAAGGTTGTGAGGTACAAATTCAGCGCATTTGCATCAGGCTCAGTAGAATACACGCCAATATTTGGCGAGATTTTTGGCAATACATGGTCGCCTGAAATCAAAATGCCTTTCTCTTCGCAAAACAAACATGCATGTTCGGGGGAATGCCCACGACCAATCATTACTCGCCATTTATGCTCACCAATTTCCAACTCCATGCCCTCACTCAAACGTTTAAAGCTGGTTGGAATGGGGCGAACTACTTTTTGAATACCGTCTTTGCTTGCTGTGGCATTTTCAACATATTGCGCATCCATGCCGCAGCGAGTCAAGTATTCTCGGTCTTGCCAGTCTGATGCTCCTCGGCCACCGGCAACGATGCTACGAGCAGTAAAATACTCGCCCATGCTCATATACAGCGGCACTTTAAATTTCTCGGTTAAAAAGCCGGCCATACCAATATGATCAGGATGCATATGAGTCACAATAACGCGCGTAATAGGCTTTGATATTCGCGTAAATATCTGCTCCCAAATCGCTTCTGTCAGGCTAGTACCAATGCCGGTGTCCAGAGCAGCATAGCCCTCACCGTCTTTGATTAAGTAAAGGTTAATATGATCAAGGTCAAAAGGGAGCGGCATGCGCAGCCAATATATGTCTTGGTCTACCGCACAAAGCTCACCATCGCTGGGGAGCTCAAGCGGCAAAGGCTCAATTTTTAAATATTCTTGGCTGTTCTGGACAGTTTCTAAAGCCGACATATTATTCACCATGCGCAAATGTGATGATGCAGTGTCGCCTAGCCTCATAGCGCTTGGCAATTCACCTATTTTGATACTTAGTTATTGATGCAGTGAATCCTCACACCAAAAACTACGCTTAGCGCATATCATCAAGGCTAAAACTGTGTTTCGTTTTTAAATAAGAACAAGTCTGTTGCTTCATGATTAGGGTAACGGAAAAAATCTATGTCACCATCGCCTTCAAAATCAATAGCGAAGCCATTATAAATACCGTCAGAGTGGAGGGTTTGCGGCGTATATCCTTGGTCACCGGCAATCAGCAAAGAGACATCGAATTCAGTGGCTTCTATATTGACCGCGCGCGCAAAGTTAATACCGGTTAAGACATCATGTTTACCATCTAAATTGAAATCGTAAACTTGTAGAGTATGGCACGCAGTAATTTCGGGCAGTATTTCACTCTCTTGCCAAGTCACATCTCCCAGTTCATTAAGCTCTGGCTCATATTTTACCAATGGGTAACCTGAGCGCTCTGAATGACACATAAAGATCTCATCTAAATTATCGGCATTGGTGTCGGCCACAAATGTTTTTGTGCCGTTACGCGACCAATCACCGCTTTGATTATTCCATCGTTCATTGAGATTAAACTGCTGCCACTGGCTATCTAAAACGCCTTGTGGGTTATAAAACACATAGGCATTTGCCACGATGTCTAAATATCCATCACCATTAAAGTCCCCAGTATCCATACCCTCGTGCAGGGTATCGTTTTGAATAAACTGCACGCGAGACCAGGTATCTGCGTCGTCTTGCCTAAAAATGCTTAGAGAATGAGAGTCAAAGGTAAGTAGGGCAACATCTAAAAGGCCGTCTTTATCAAAATCAGCAAAACTCACATCTTTTACCGCGTCGGGCACTTCACCAATGTAGTGGCCTTGCCAAGTGTCACCTTGATTTTCATACCAAAATATTTCTGCCGTCGCGCTTGCATCGGTCCATTCGCCGGGGTGCTTAATACCGACCACATCAATATCGCCATCTTGATCAATATCAGCGACTTCTAAATCACCGCCAGCAAATAATCCGCCACTAGGTGGTGCAGCTGCGATGATTACTTTTTCCCATAAGCCTTCTTCATTTTGGCCTTTGTAATACCCTAAGGCACCACCACTTGCGTTGTTGTTAATAAATACCAAGTCAGCCAAGCCGTCACCGCTCACATCTCCAGCGGTATGAGCCCAAAAATATTCGGCATCGTTAATCACTTTGCCTTGGGTAAATTCAACTCCAGCGCTGCTTTTTTGGGATGGCTGTTGTGATGGCTCGGCAGCGGTGCTGGCAATATCGCTTGATGCGAGGCCCGCACTTTGTTCATCTTGACTGTCGGGTTTTGGCTGACACGCACTTAATAAAAACACACTCATTAAAAATGATAATGATAACTTAGCGTGCATAAGTTGACTCCTTTTGATGCTGCTGAGCAATAGTCGAAATATAGTTTGCCATTACAGCATGATCTTGGTTTTTCTTGGCAACATGAGGCGCCAAGCCAATAAAAAATGAATGTTGTTTGTTAAGTTTTGCATTGCCCTGTGCATCTCGGCCAAAGCCAAATACCACCATGCCATCTTCACTGTTAGCGCCTTGCTCAGAATTACCTAAATAAGACATGATATCGGCTTCGGTGTCGGGTGTTAGCTGCACAAGGTAAAGTGATTGCTCACTTTGCAGATGCGAAAAATACGCCCAGTTAAACTGACCTTCTTTAATGCTGCCCTGGTAAAAGTCTGGCGCGTCTGACTGCCACGAAGTGCTGTCAGTGCCATAAAAGGTTTGCGCAATGTCGTATTTACCACCAGGAGTGCCTTCATATAAAAACCAGTACCTTGCATTATCAGGCATCGCCAACACTTCCATTTTTACGCCATGTGGATAAAAACGGTACTGCCACTGCCAATCTCCCGAATTACTGGTGCTCACAATAGTATTGTCTATTATTTCAGAGCGCATTTTATCAAAACCAGGATGACCTGCGCCGCTGTCCTTACTGTCACCATGGACCGCATTTGGCATCCCCCTAAAACCACCAGCGGCAGCCGCAGGGTAATCCCCCCAAGGAGATAGTTTGAAGCTAAGCCAGTCGTTGCCCTGAACATCAAAAATAGAGGAAAATCCGCCGCCTTTTGTATCAAATAAATAATTTGCCATGCTGGTTTTAATATTTATGTGCTCTCGCTCTAGGTGTATTACCTCACTGAAGCTCACTTGGCTGATTAGGGGGTTAAGCCATAAATGTACATACTGATGCTGATCCCAGCCAGCACTTATTACGTCTAAGTCGCCATCTGCATCAATGTCTACAAACTGCGTTCCCAAGTGACTCTCTTTGCCAGTATCGATAGTCATTGCGCTAAATTCGGCCTCACCATCATTTATCCATAGCTGAGTTTCTAAAGCCTCTCCTTTATGTTCAGCGGTAATAATGTCGAGATCACCGTCTTGGTCGATATCCGCTATATCTAAATTATTCATAGAGAACTGAGTCACTAACACTTGCCTGTCCCATTGCTGCTGCCCTTGCCGTTCGTCTTGTTGCAGGAACATGACCATTTGCGCATCTGGCTCTAGTCCGGGATAGCGCTCTTCGGTAAATACAATGTCTCCTTTACCATCTTCGTTTAAATCAGCAATTTCAACGCGGTCAATAGGATGACTCCCCTC
>CAYQMI010000044.1:0-17656 GCA_964418575.1 uncultured Glaciecola sp. | reverse complement strand
ATCGCCCGCAATATCAGCTGCAGTAAAACCTTGGCTATTCACATGAGAGGTAGCCGGTACCTGACCAATCTCAACCTGCTTAAATGTACCTGCTTGCTCATCTTCAAGCTCAAACCAATATAAAGATGGCAAAGCTTGCGCAATAATGTCTAGCTTGCTGTCACCGTCAATGTCGAGTACTAAAATTGCGTCTACGTTGGCACCAAGATCTATACGCTCCCATTTACTCGCAGTTGGTTGACGCGTATCCTCACGCTGCAAATAAACGTATCGGCCTGATACAATATCGGTCAGCGTATCGCCATTTATATCACCAAAGGCAAGCCCAAAATACCTCAGCCATTCGGGCTCATTCCAATCGCCCCACATTTGTTTTTGATCATCGATTTGAATGTATTGCCAATGACCACTGGTAAAATCAATCTGAGCTGTTTGAGCTTTGGGAGCATCTGATACCGAAAGGCTTGAAAATCCTGAATCAGATGTTTGTTTTTGCGTACTTTGTGCATTCTCGTTTGGCGGTGAATCGCAAGCAGTCAGAGTAAGCAGCGCGCTTAAAATAAGCAGTGATTTCAATGATGATGACATAATCTTCCCTAGCATATTTGAGTCTAGAGTATCTAACAGCTAAATGCGGATTAATAATGCAATATTTCATTAATGCGTTTTGATATTTACAAATTTATTACAATTATTTGCTAGGCGCTTGCTTAGTAGCGTTGCAACCAAGCTACAAGCTCAGGGATGATTATTTTGGGCTCTTGTTCATTGTTCACACAAATAGCTTGCTCACCGCTCAGAGGCGCCTCAAGGGTGTCGAGTTGGCTTTGCAGTAAGGCCGCTGGCATAAAATGATTGCGCTGTTCGGTCCGGGTTTTTAAGCTCGATAGGTCTGGCGCTAAATGCACAATTTGTAAGTTAGCATCTCCTGTTCTTAGAACATCGCGATAGCTTTTTTTAAGCGCAGAGCACGCAATCACCACCGACTCATCAGTATTTGAGGCTTGTTTGAATTGCTCGGCAATGATCTTTAACCAAGGCAACCTGTCGTTATCATTTAAAGCCTCACCGCTTTTCATTTTTGCGATGTTGCTTTCAGGATGAAAATCATCACCATCAAAAAACCTGCATGCAAGGGCGCGCGCGAGTAATTCGCCGACGGTGCTTTTACCTGAGCCACTGACGCCCATAACTAATACTCGAAAGCTGTGTTTATTTTGCATCGCGCCCATGTGCCTCGCTCATCATCACCTGTAGATTTGTTATTGTTTTGTTAATGCATTAAGTTTACAGTGATTTGCTGATAAGTCATTGTTTAGTCGAATGCCTTGGCTTAACACGTCCTACAAACAAAGCGGTGCAGGAGCATCGCTTGGCAAATATTACTATGGAGTCTTACCGCAGTGCTAGTTAATCACCCACTTCTACTCGCTTGTTTAGCTATCGCTTTGCTCTTAATTTGCATCATTCGATTAAAAATACATGCTTTTGTTGCACTTATTCTAGTAAGCGCTTTAACCGCGATATTTGGTGGTATTGCAAGTGACGATTTAGTCTCGGTTATGATGCAAGGCTTTGGCTCAACCTTGGCCTCGGTTGGTTTGCTTGTAGGATTAGGGGCCATGATTGGTAAGCTCTTAGAAGTCACCGGTGGCGCGCAAGTACTGGCCGATAGTTTAATCAATCGATTTGGCGAAAAACGCGCACCACTTGCCCTTGGTATCGCGTCTTTATTATTTGGCTTTCCTATCTTTTTTGATGCAGGCTTAATTGTCATGCTGCCAATAATTTTAAGCGTTGCCCAGCGCTTTGGCGGCTCTATTTTGATATATGCCTTGCCCGCAGCAGGCGCATTTGCAGTGATGCATGCCTTAGTTCCTCCTCATCCAGGCCCGGTGGTGGCTGCTGATTTATTAGGCGCGAATATCGGCTACTTGATCATTTGGGGAAGCTTGGTTTCTATTCCCACATGGTATTTTGCAAGCTTTTGTTTTTCAAAGTGGATTGCAAGCAAGTTTGATATTTCCCCGCCTAAGTTATTTGGCGAAAGTCAGGTAGATTCTGCAAACGCGCCTGCATTAACCAGCGTGCTAGTTGTTTTACTGTTGCCATTAGTACTCATATTCTTAAATACTGGCATAAACACCTATTTAATTGCGAACGAAGTGGCGCAGGCACCAGCTCTTCTCGTTGTGCTATCTACTATCGGGCAAACGCCTATCGCGCTATTAATTACTTTGCTCTTATGCCTATTCATGTTCACCCCTCGATTGGGTCGCCAGCGCATCCATGATTTAACCAATGATGCACTGGCACCCATATGCGCCATTATTCTTGTCACTGGGGCAGGCGGAATGTTTGGCGGTGTGCTGCGGGCAACAGGTATTGGCGATGCATTATCAAATCTGCTTAGCGATACTGGCATGCCAATTATTGTCGCAGCCTTTGTCATATCTGCGAGTTTACGTGTGGCGCAAGGCTCCGCAACGGTGGCACTAACTACTACCGCGGCATTAATTGCCCCAATGCTTACCGCGCAATCACATCTATCTCAGGCAGATTTATGTTTCGTTGTTATTGCAATTGCTGGGGGTGCTAGCGTGCTCTCGCACTTTAACGATTCTGGCTTTTGGCTGGTTAGTCGCTTGTTTGGCATGGACGAGAAAACAACCCTTCGAACATGGACGCCCATGGTGACTTTAATTGGACTAAGTGCTTTTTTAATAGCTTTAGCCCTCAGCCTAGTATTTTAAGAAGGCTCGGTAGTTTACATAATTTACGTTCAGATAAAAAAAGCCCCGCCTAAGCGGGGCAACACACTAGGAAAGCTAATTAGCTTAGGAAAACAGAACTTGATTCAAACGGTTCTCTAACATTTCTTGTTGCCCGCTTTTGTGCGAAGGAGAAATGTTATTGTCGAGTGCAAGTTGTGCCAAATGCTCCAACGAACTTTCACCCTTCATAATTTGAGCGCCCAACTGGCTGTTCCAGTTCTGATAACGCTCAGATACTTTTTTCGCTAAGAAGTCATTTTCAAGGATCTTAGCGGCCTTTTTAAGTGCAATGGCCATATGATCCATACCACCAATGTGGCCAATGAATAGGTCTTGCAAGTCAACACTTTGGCGACGTAATTTACAATCAAAGTTTAAGCCACCTGTGGTAAATCCACCCGCTTTGATAATTTCATACATCACTAAGGTAAGCTCCTCTACGTTGGTAGGGAACTGGTCGGTATCCCAACCGTTTTGCTCGTCGCCTCGGTTAGCATCAATGCTACCAAAAATGCCTAGGCTAACGGCTGTAGCAATCTCGTGATGAAAAGAATGTCCTGCCAAAGTCGCGTGGTTAGCTTCTATGTTCATTTTAAATTCTTTTTCAATACCGTATTGCTTCAAAAAACCATAAACAGTAGCAGTATCGTAGTCGTACTGATGCTTGGTGGGCTCTTGTGGCTTTGGCTCAATTAATAGTGTGCCTTTAAAACCAATTTTGTGTTTGTGTTCAACTACCATTTGCATAAAGCGACCAAGCTGCTCACGCTCTTGGCGTAAGTCGGTGTTTAATAAGGTCTCGTAACCTTCACGACCGCCCCACAATACATAGTTTTCACCGCCTAAACGCTTAGTAGCGTTCATCGCATGAAATACTTGGGTTGCACCATAGTTAAAAATTTCTGGATCTGGGCTAGTCGCAGCGCCACCAGCGTAACGAGGATTACTAAACAAGTTAGCTGTGCCCCATAAAAGTTTAAGCCCGGTTTCAGCTTGCTTTTGCTCTAACACGTCTACCATTTCTGCAAAGTTGTTCACGTATTCTTTTATCGAATTGCCTTCAGGTGCAACATCAATGTCGTGGAAGCAATAATAAGGAATGGTAAGTTTGCTGAAAAACTCAAAGGCTGCATCCGCTTTTGCTTTTGCTTGAGCCATAGGATCGCTTATTTTCAGCCATTCACGTCCAAAAGTGCCTTGACCGAATACGTCTGCACCATCCCAACAAAAGTTATGCCAATAACACGCTGCAAAACGCAAATGCTCTGCCATGGTTTTACCACCAACAAGCTCGCTAGCGTTATAGTGTTTAAAAGTAAGCGGGTTCTCCACTTGTGAAGGGTCAAAGGCTATTTTGTCGATATCTTTAAAGTACATAATTGCTTCCAATGGTAATAAAAAATGCTTCGTTCTTTAATGCTAGTGAATCCTTAGTCATCACTTTAAAACAAAGGCGCGAGTTGTGTATAAATGGCACGAAATTGCTTTCTTCGTTGCTTAAATAATTCGTGGCGCTGTGGATCTGGCTCGTAAACAGCGAGGGTGTTTGGAGTTTTGCATACTTCAGCAAAAGGTGTTTCGTTGTCTAGCGCAAGTTGAGCGAGTCGAGCGGCACCCAAACCTGGGCCTACCTCCCCTGCTTCACAAAATTTTATGGGCTGATTAAGCACATCAGCTAGCAATTGACGCCACCCAACATGCTTTGCTCCGCCGCCAATCAACATAATTTCTTTCGCTTGAGTCCCTGATGCATGCAGCGCATCTACGCCGTCTGCGAATGCCAGTGACACACCCTCAATAACAGAAAAGAATAAAGCTTTTTTGTCGGTTTCATGATTTAAGCCAAAAAAGTTACCTTGTGCGTAAGGGTTGTTATGGGGCGTTCGTTCACCGCTCAAATATGGCAGAAAAAAAGGTGAATTTGCTTCAATCTGTATTTCGTTACCCAGCTCTTCGAGCAGTTCAGGCAAGGGCTGTTTCACAACGCTGTCGGCAAACCACGATACGCATGAAGCTGCACTTAAAAGCACCGACATCAAATGCCAAGTATTAGGTAGAGCGTGGCAAAAACTATGCACGGCAGACTCTGGATTACTGGCGTATTTGTCAGATACAACAAAATAAACACCCGAAGTACCAAGCGACAGCATAGCCTGACCAGCTTGGGTCAAACCAACACCTATTGCTCCTGCGGCATTATCTCCACCACCTGCCACAATCGGCACCACATCCATACCCCATCTGGTGGCTAAATCTGCATGCAAATGTCCGGTAACTTCACTTCCTTCATATAACTTAGGCATGTGATGAACATCTAAAGAGCAGGCTTGCAGCATCTGCTCACTCCAAGCGCGCTTGCCTACGTCTAACCACATCGTGCCAGCAGAATCTGACATGTCGCTCGCAAAATCACCTGACAATATGAAGCGTAAATAGTCTTTTGGCAGAAGTACTTTTCCAATTTTTGCGAAGTTTTCAGGTTCGTGTTTCTTTACCCATAGCAATTTAGGAGCGGTAAATCCGGGCATCATAAGGTTTCCGGTAATTTCCCTGCTATTTGCTACCATCGCCTCTAGTTCCGCGCACTCTTTATGACTGCGGCCATCATTCCATAAAATCGCAGGGCGTATTACCGATGAATTTTTATCTAGTAGCACCGCACCATGCATCTGACCGCTCAGGCCAATGCCCTTTACCTTTGACAGCACATTATTTTCGGCAAGCTGATTCATTGCCTCATGCAAAGCGTCCACCCAATCGCTTGGCGCTTGCTCACTGAGCAGTGGCCCCGGGCGCGATACATCTAAGGATGCACTTTGCGTTGCAACAACCTCACCGTCTGAATTTGTGAGTACTACTTTGATGCCTGAAGTGCCTAAATCAATTCCGATATACATAAGACAAAATTTTATGTTAAATATTTGTAACGTATGGTGTATGATGCCCCATAAAGGAACAATTACGAAATTTTGCAATTAAATTTCGTAATTTGTTGCCATGGCTTAATTTGTTGAAAAACGGTTGAAACCATCTGACTAAAAGGACATTGGAGTCGTATTCATGTTTTCCGCTGAACACAGTATTAGTTTGCTTTTTAATGCCAATAAAGTATTTGACCGACAGGTTATTGAGGGAATTGGCCACTATTTACAGTCTACTCAAGTTGATTGGGACGTATATTTAGAAGAAGACTTTTTATGTCGACTCGAACATATACATGAATGGGGCGGCAACGGCATTATCGCTGACTTTGACGATCCACAAATTCGCGCCGCATTAAAAGATATAAAGATCCCGGTTGTTGGCGTTGGCAGCTCCTATGCCGACGAAAGTCTTTATCCGAATGTTCCCTATGTAGCCACCGACAATACAGCCATTGTAAAAGCGGCTTATGAACATTTAAAACAAAAGGGAATGGAGCGCTTTGCGTTTTATGGCCTGCCCCTAGACGGCGAGCACTTGTGGGCGCATGAGCGCGAGCAAGCGATGATGGAACTATGTAAAGCAGATTCCAGAGAATGCGCCTTATACCGCGGTCAACCTACTAGCGCTGAAACATGGCAATACAATATGAATCGCTTAGCAGACTGGTTAGACTCCTTACCTACCCCAATTGGTATTGTTGCCGTCACCGACGCCAGAGCTCGTCACCTGTTGCAAGCCTGTGCCAATATCAATCGTTTAGTGCCCGACCATATATGCGTGGTGGGCATCGACGATGACGACATTGCCCGCAATTTAAGCCGAATCTCTTTAAGCTCGGTTACGCAAGGCTGTTTTGATATGGGCTTTCAAGCGGCTAAGCTGCTGCATAAGCGTATGGATAATCCAAATCTGAAAGACCGCCGTGTGACCATTGGTCCTGTTGGTGTGGTGGAGCGTCAGTCTTCTGATTTCAAATCCATTCAAGACCCTTATGTTATGCAGGCAATGCACTACATTCGCCAACATGCTTGCAGGGGCATTAAAGTAGGGCAAGTACTCGACCATATCGGTATTTCGCGGTCCAATCTTGAAAATCGCTTTATGGAAGAGCGCAACCACAGCGTGCACTCTGCTATTCACCAGGAAAAGCTCAATCGTGCATGTGAGCTGCTAAGTAACTCCGACAAACCAGTAAAAGAAATTGCTCTGGTATGTGGCTATCGTTCTTTGCAGTATTTGTATGCTGTTTTTAATCAGCATTTTGGTATCACTCCGAGCGAATATCGCAATCGTAATCGCTTAAAAGCTAGCGCGTAGGGCTTTGTAAACAACGCCAAGTTTCAAAGCTTGCGTATCTGACTCGTTTCCACCGTTTAATAAAAAGCGGTCAATGATTTCTCATTTACCGCTTTGGCTCAGTACTTATATGTTTGCAAAAAAAGTACTGACTAGGGAGGAAACATATTAACCTTTCATGTCTTCTAATTCGACGCCTTTGGTTTCATAAACAAACTTCATAACGAAGAGTATCGATACCACTGCACCTGCAAAATAGAACGAGTATGCGCCTGCAAGCCCAATGCCGGTGAGCATGATTGGGAACATCATTGTGACCAAGAAGTTACTTAACCACTGAGCAGCACCCGCTACTGCAAGACCTGATCCGCGTATCTGATTGGGGAACATTTCGCCAAGTAGCACCCACATTACAGGGCCCCATGACATATTAAAGAAAAATACAAATGCATTGGCAGAGATGAGAGCAATAATGCCTGTTTCGCCTAAATCGAGCGTACCATTTGCTAAGGTTTCTGCAGAAGAAAATACAACAACCATTATGCCTAAGGTAATGGACATACCAACAGAGCCCACCAAAAGAAGTGGTTTACGCCCTATTTTGTCGATTAGCATTATAGTTATAAAGCAGGCCAAGATGCTTACGCCACCGGTGATAACGTTAGTTAACAAGGCATCGCTCTCAGAGAAACCAACCGCTTGCCATAATACGCTTCCGTAATAAAAAACGACGTTGATACCCACAAGTTGTTGGAAGGTCGCTAGTCCAATTCCTACCCACACGATCGGACGAATTTTTTGACTCACTTTGTCTTTCAAATCGCTGAGTTTTGGAGCCTCAGATACCGCAACTGTGTTTTTAATTTCTTCTAGTTTACTGTCACCGTCTTGTGCACCATACAGCTTGGTCAATACAGCTTTTGCCTTGTCTAGCTTATTACTCATCACCAAAAAGCGGGGGCTTTCAGGGATAAGAAACAATAGTACAAAAAATAAAACAGCCGGCGCCATTTCCATCCAGAACATCCAGCGCCAAGCTTGGAACTCCATCCATAAAGGCGTAGTAGAACCACCTGCCATTTCAGCTAAAAAATAATTACTTAAAAACGAGCTAAACAAGCCGAATATAATAGCTACTTGCTGAATCGTTGTTAGGGTGCCGCGATAACGTGCAGGGGCAATTTCACTAATATAGGCAGGGGCCATTACGGAGGCTGCGCCAACCGCTAAACCGCCTAATATACGGTAGAAAATAAACTCACCGGAGCTATTTGAAATCCCGGAACCCCATGCGCTGATAATAAAGAAAGCGGCTGCCACTATTAGCAGTGTTCTGCGCCCGTAGAGGTCAGCTAAACGACCTGCGGTAAACGCACCAATTGCGCAACCAAGCAACATGCTCGCAACGTTAAATCCGGTGCCTATGCTGTCAGCATTAAAAGCTTGTTGTAAACCATCAACAGTGCCGTTGATTACGCCGCTGTCGAAGCCAAACAAGAAGCCTCCAATTGTCGCTACCACACTGACTAGTATGATAAAACCCGTGTTTTCGTTATTGTGTGTGCTCATTTATTTTCCTTTTATTGTGTGTTACATCAGAGCAATGCGTATATCTTGGCTAATCTTCAACAATTCAGAAACACTTTTAATCTGCGGTGAATACGAAAAATGAATATAGCTTGCAAGCCACCAAACCAGTCTTTATTGTAAGTGCATAATAAGAATAAAATCCGAGAATAATCCATGACAGCCTTTCATATTTTTCATACCGTGGGCGCTTTGCTCTTTTCTGCATTTGCCTTTCTGCAATTTAATGATGCCTCGCAGTACGGCAATCATGATGCTTGGATTTGGATAGCACTATACTCAACTGCTGCCCTTATTAGTTTGTGCTCTTTAATTTATTCTGTGTCTTTAAGCGCTTTGTATCTATGGCTAGGCTTTGTTGGTGGCAGCCTACTCTTTCGCATTCAAGATGACCAAGGAAACCTGCATTTAGATTGGCTAGACCCAAACCAATATTGGAATGAGTCAGGCAATCAAATGGTTCAGCAAACTAACGAATCAGGCGGTTTAGTCATTCTGCTAATTTGGGCACTTATTCAGTTGCTCATCGCCCAAAAACGTAAAACCAAACTACCGCCCTATACCCTTTAATCCTCTCACTAACGACTTAGTGAACACCTAAATCCTTCAAATACTCAATACTCTTGGGTATTTGCAGTTCAACTCTTGAAGACTCATCTTCAATAAAGAAGTATCTTATGCCTTGTTTTTTAGCTTCTTGCACAACAGCTTCAATGCCAACATCGCCTTCACCCAAGATTACATTTGTCTCTACATCTTGATGTCCGCTTGTAGTATTTTCGGTGCCTACTGCTCTGTCTTTTAAATGTAAGGTTTTAAAGCGCCCTGGATATTTTTGAAGATATTCTACTGGATCACCGCCACCGTTTTTAATCCAGAAAACGTCCATTTGGAACTCTGCCTCTGTGACATTTTGTATCATGTAGTCAAGCAAGGTACCGTCTTCATGTTTAAAAAACTCATATCCGTGCGGGTGATACTGCAGGGTGACTCCGTTTTGCTTCAATATTTTCCCGGCTCTGTTCATCACCTCTACTGCAGCTTTGGTATGCTCAATATTGAACTCGCCCTCATGCGGGATCCAATAAAAAGTAGCATACTTGGCACCGTAAAATGCCGCTTTATATGCCACCGCCATTGGGTTATCTCGCACTTCTTCGTAATTTGTGTCCACACTGACTATTTGTAGGTCGTGTTTAACTAGCTCATTTTTAAAGTCGTAAATAGATAAGCCATACAGATTGCCTGCGGCTTCTAGAAGCTTTAAGTCCCAAGCTTGAATAGTCGAAAAAGTATCGCTTACGCCGTTCTCTTCAAACTGATTGCGTAAGCTGTACACCTGAAGTCCCATTTCGTGAGCAATTGCTGAGGCACTTACTCCTGCGATGACGCAAGCTGCAAGCAAATTTTTTATCGGTGAAGGGACTTTCATAAACGCTCCAAAAGATTGGGAAATAGATATGCCGAGCCAAAAGTGTCAGGACAAATCTTGTGTGAACAAATTTTTAACATTCCTGCATTGTATCGAGTCGCTATCATTAAGGAGTAAGAGTAATTCGGTTTTCGCTAAGATTTTTTCGGCGTTGAAAATAACGCAAGTTGATTGAATTGCTAATAACCTTATATTTTTCATAAAGTTAAAAAATAGCGTGAGTTATATTTATCGCTTAAATGGTTTACAAGCCTAAAAGCCAAAAAAACACAAACGCCGAAATAATATCATCATTAACCGATTACTTATTAACCTTGCAACATGCTTCTTAGGTTTAATAGTAACAATATTTTAACTTTATGGGTTGGTTAATGGCTTTCGTGTTTCCTCTCAAAGTAAAACCGAGCGCATTTATATGCCTTGCACTTAGCATAGTAAGCTTTATTTCTTTTGCTAAAACAAGCGCGCAAGGCTATTCCATCGCCAGCAATAGTAGTCTTAATCTGGTAGGTCGCTACTTAGCTGATGAAAATGGTGGCATACAAATAAGTTATCCTGGAGTGAGCATTAGCTTTGTTGCGCAATCAAAAAGTGCATCGCTGCGAGCAAAAAGCAATACCGGCAATGGTAAAATTGATGTACTGATTGACAATGTTTACAGCCATACCATCTCGTTAAAACAAGACGCATTTACTTACCCCCTGTTTTTTTCACCCGCTGGCACCCGACATCAGGTAAAGCTGATTAATCGAAGTGAGAGCTGGCAAAGCATTAATCACCTTCTCAATTTAGAGTTAGAAGAAGGTGAGTTGCTGAGTGCACCAAGACTACCAAAGCGCCGTTTGCTCGTGATTGGCGATTCGGTAAGCTGTGGTGCAGCGGTCTCGCGTGGGCAACAATGCGATACTCATATAAATGGCCACGATGCACGCAACAGCTATGGCTATAAACTGGGAGAGAAATTAGATGCTCAGGTTCACTTAGTATGTTTTGGAGGGCGAGGCATCATCCGAAGCTGGAACGAGAACCCTGATGATATTCAAGCACCCGCTTTTTTTGAAAAAGCCCTTCCTTTTAAAAACATGGATGCGCAATGGGATCATAGCCAGTTCTCACCCGATGCCATTATTGTGTCGTTAGGCACAAACGATTTTAACCCCGGCATACCTGAACAAAGAAAATTTGTAGGCACTTATGTCGATTTTGTTACTTACCTAAATGAGACTCACCCCAACAGCCATATATTTATTACTGAAGGTGCCATGCTTAACGACGGTAACCCTGACCGGCTGAACAAAACAGTTGCAGAGCAATATATGCAAGAAATAGTCAGTAATGCACAGCTCAGCAAACTTAAATATGAGCCGGCACAATATTATCCGGGGGATAGCTGCGATGCACATCCTACCGCAGAGCAACATGAAAAAATGGCACAAGATTTAGAACATGCACTGCGTGAGCGCCTTGAATGGTAAATGTAATTTGCCAAAAAGAAGCTTAAGCCACTTTCAAAAATGAGATAAATATGAAAATTTTTAGTCCGAGCATTCACTATTCTGCACAGTCGCTGAAAGGTGTGAGCCTAGCAGTTTGTATCAGCGCCTTATCGGTAAACGCCCACGCAGCTGACAATACCACAGTGGCGGCAAAGCCCGTTTTTACCGGTGAATTTTTTCAAGATGCTCCGCATTGGCAAGCGGCGGTAAACGTCAGTTCAGAGGGCCGCAAAATAAATATAGACGCGAGTAAAACGGGCAAAATTATAGTTACTCCTCAAGCAGTAAATACCGATATTGAAGACACTTCTTCGCATATTATGTCGAGTGACTATTACGGCGATAAAATCGTAAGTTTAGAGTTTATGCTCAACCCTCAAAGCGCGGTAGATGTTTTGCTCATGGGGCGTTACCCTGTTCGCCTTGCGCCAAATGATTCACCTACACCTGATTTGAACTCACCGGGTGCCATTGCGCCATCGTGGGATGAATGGAACGAAGATAATCCAAATCGTGCTTTTGAAGGCAGTACTCCGTCAAGTGCACTCAAGCTAGCGCCAAATCAATGGCATACATTAAGAGTTACATTCCGTGCTCCCCGCCATGACCAAGGACACAACAAAGTTGAAGATGCTTTAATCATGTCTGTGATAATAAATGGCGAGCAAGTTCAATATAACTACATAGCAAAATCTCCCTCACGTAATGCTACCTTTCACTGGGAGGAACTTAATGGCCCGCTAGTATTTGATGCGCTTGAAGGACAAACTGCGCTGAAAAATATTTTGGTAGAGCGCGCCGATTTTAGTCAAATCAAGCTGCCAGAGAAAAGCGGTGGCGATACCAACGAAGCGCAGCTTGTAAATTTAGTTGCACAAGGTGAGGCTGCCTTCAAAGGCTATGGTTGCGGCGAATGTCACTCTGTTAAAGCAGATGATGCCTCAGTCAAAACAGGCCCTAATCTGTATGCTTTATTTACGCGTGAGCCACGCAAACGCTTGGTGCAAAATCAAGAAAAACACGAATACGAGGTGCGCGCAGACAGCAACTATTTGAAGCGAAGTATCCGCAATGCAGATGCCGAGATGGCGATTGTAGAAGATGGCAATAAAAAAGGCACTGCGTATTTACCCATTATGCCAAGGTATACCGAAGAGGTGATACCCAACCAAGATGTCAGCGCAATTTATGCATTTTTGTTAAGCAAAAATAATCTGTGGCAACAAGGCCCTACAGTGAGGTTAGAGCCTGAAGAAGGTCCTGTAGAATACGACCCTATGCTCGACCCGATGCAATTTTTAGTACAGGAAAGAATTCGCATTCAACGCGGTCCTTTGCCAGACGTCAGTGCACGCGCGATTCATGTTGGGCATCCGAATGCCATTCACTATAGCTTTGACCCGCGCAATCTTGCTGTCGCCAAAATTTGGCAAGGTGGTTTTTTAGAAACATCTGGAGAATTGACGGGGCGCGGCGGCAGTGGTTTTGAAATTGGCTATCAAGCGATTGAGTTAAATCTAGGAGAGTTTGGTGCATTAATACGGCCCTACAATGCTGCGGGTAAGTTAGTGGACTTTTCCTTCAAAGAACCCAAATTTAAAGACTTTGAAACCTTAAAACAAAGCGCGTATTCAACCCTTCCTTTCGCCGACAGAATTGAACAACAAGACGCGAGATTTAAAGGTTATTTCAGAGACTCACAGCAAGCTCTATCGCCCGTTAGATTTGACTATGAGGTAAGCGACAATCAAGTTGGTATAGTCCACAACATTTCGCCCGACGGCAATCTGAACATCAAACTCACGGGTATTTTTGTTAGCGAACAAAGCTTTGCGCTAAATCCAGATGTCTTGAATGATATAAGCGTGTCATCAGGAAAGATTGATGGGAATACATGGACACTACCCGCGGGTAAGCAAATTAATGCGCAATTAAATGCACAACTCAAAACCGTTGATACGCCTTGGCAAGCAAGCGATCTGGGCTTTGACTATGAAAAACAAGCTTTCGAATCAGGGCCCGCAACGGCCGAGCTACCGCCAGGTTATAGTATTGAGGACTGGTATGCGCCGAAAGACAATGCAGGGCGTCAGCAGTTATTCGAGGCAATAGGATTAGACCCAATTGCCAACGGTGACATATTAGTATCAACCAGAACCGCTGGTGTATGGAAAAAGTCAGGAGCCACATGGAAGCTCTTTGCAGAAGGCATTTTTGAAAGCCTTGGCGTGCTCTCTGAATCAGAAGACGGCTCCTCAGCGGTGGTGGGTAATAAAGCTGAACTTACGCGCGTCATGGATGTTAACAACGACGGGATAGCTGACTACTATGAAACCCTATTCGATGCCTTTACCAACGGCGGTAACTATCACAGCTATACACACGGCCCTGTTAGAGACAAAGACGGCAACTATGTGCTGACCTTAAATTTAGGGGTAGGTGAAGGTGTTTTCTATACCGCTGGAGGCAACGTAATGGGCAGTCATGGAGGTTACGTGGGTTGGGCTATTCGCGTAAGCCCTGAAGGCAAATATGAGTATTTTGCGAACGGATTACGCAGCCCAGCCGGCCTTGGAAGCGACTTAAACGGCCAGGCATGGTATGCCGATAACCAAGGCGACTTTGTGGGCAGTTCTAAAATTTTCATGTTAGAAGACGGCAAGTTTTACGGTCACCCTGCCGGCTTGATTGATGAAGAGGGTATGACACCTGATTCACCTGAGGTGACTTGGGAGCAGGTAATAGACAGAAAAGAAAAGGCCGTTATTGTGGTAGCTCACGGAAAAGTAGCCAACTCATTAGGCAACCCTGTTTGGGACTCTACTGAGGGAGGGTTTGGACCATATGCGCAGCAAATGTTTATTGGCGACCAAACACAATCTAATCTTACACGTGTAGTGACCGAAAAGGTAAATGGACAGTGGCAAGGCGCAATGATTCCCTTTGCTAAAGGCATGGAATCAGGTGTTATGCGCCCGGTATTTTTAAGCGACAATAGCATGCTGCTTGGACAAACTGGACGGGGGTGGCATGCAAAAGGTGGCAATCCTGCGGCACTTCAGCGCATACGATACGACGGTAAAACACTCGCGTTAAACATTCAAAACCTAAGTATTACCAGCAGCGGCTTTACTCTTTCATTTACCAAAGCCTTGAGTGAGCAGATGACTATCAGCGAAATCAGCAAAGGTCTGAGCGTTTCGTCTTGGACTTATAGAGATGCACCCGACTATGGTTCTGAAGAGCTTGGAACAATGGAAAATGATATTGCTAAACTTGAACTCAATGAGGATAGAACCAAGCTTACAATACACTTAGCGGATGCAGATATTCCCAGTGTTCACCCGCAGCAAACCGGGCGTATATTTCATATCAAGTGGCAAGATGAACGCTTATTGCCTAGTGCAGGCATCGATAACTTAAACGCTTATTATAGCGCGCACAGTTTTAGATAAAACAAAGGTCAGTCGCAAGACCTAACATTTTGCGACTGACCTTCTCCTATAAAAAAAGCAGTGTGACATCAATCACACTGCTTTTTTATTTGCATGGCACACTAGCGTGCATGGAGCAGTAACTTGCTTAAATGCGCCCCTGCTTCATTTCATTCGCGCAATAATCTACCGCTCTAACCGTCATTGCCATAAAGGTTAATGATGGGTTTACCGTAGCCGAAGAACAGTAACTTGAACCATCGGTAACAAACAGGTTAGGAATGTCATGAGACTGATTATAACCATTTAGCACAGAGTCTTTAGGATCCTTACCCATACGTGCTGTTCCTAGCTCATGAATTGCTGAGCCCATGGGTTTATCTTTGTAAGACACAAAGCTCTGAATATCTTCGCAGCCTATTGCCTCTAACATCTTCTCACATTCGGCTGCGCAGTCATCCATCATGGCTTTTTCGTTATCCGACCAAGATGTATTGAAGTTTAACTGCGGCATCCCCCAGCGATCTGTTTTGCTAGCATGCAATGACACTTGGTTCTCAAAGCGCGGAAGCGTTTCGCCCTGTGCATAAAATCCAAAATACCAGTCACTTGGTTTAGTTAATGATGTTTTGTAGTCTGCACCTATGCCATCGGCATGAGCACCGCCTTGATAGTTGGCACGAGACGCATCACCCCCTAGTGCATAACCTCGCACATAATTCTTTTTGTACTTCTCAGGTTTATACTGAAAGTTTGGTACGTAAATCCCGGTTGGACGCCGCCCTGAGTAATATTCATCATCCCAACCCGAGAGTTTACCGCCTGCTCTCGCATTGTAGCAGTGGTCCATTAAATAATGACCGGTTACGCCAGAACTGTTAGCGATGCCGTTCGGGCGACTTTTGCTTTTACTATTTAATAGCACTTGAGTCGAGCCTAACGTCGATGCGCACAAAAATACCGCTTTACCAAAATACTCACGGGTACTGAGGTTTTCAGCATCAATGACTTTTACACCGCGTACTCTATTCTTAGCTTCGTCATAAATTAGGCTGTGTACGATACTATTTGGTGCAATATGCAAGTTGCCGGTTTTCACAGCAGCTGGCAAAGTGGAGCTTTGGGTCGAGAAATAAGCACCTAATGAGCAACCTTTTTGACACTCATCTCGCGCTTGGCACATCATGCGCCCTTGGTCGATATGCAGCTTGGTAGGCTTCGACAAATGCGCAGCCCGACCAATAATCATCGGTCTGTCTGGGAAGGCTTTAGCCATGCGCTTTTTAGCTTCAATCTCGGGGCTGTTCATTTCAAATGGCGGGATACAGTCGCTATCAGGTAGCTGCGGCAAACCATCCACGTTACCAGAAATACCCACCCATTTTTCTACGTAGGCGTACCATTTCTCTAAATCTTTATAACGAATGGGCCAGTCGTTACCGTAGCCATCTTTGATATTCGCTTCAAAATCATAAGGGCTCATACGGTATGTTTGTCGATGCCAAGTGAGGGATTTACCACCTAATTGATTGCCTCGAATCCACCAAAAATCAGTCCCGTCCTCAGTTGAATATGGCAGGTCTCTGTCATTGCCAAAAAAGTGCTTGGTCATGTCGTTAAAGGCATAACACGTGGACTGCACTTTATACTGCTGTTCTACAAGCAGGTTATTGACTTTTGTGCGGTTTGGAAATGTCCAAGGTGGCTTACCTTCAGTTGGATAGTCCTTGCGATGTTCAACTACACGGCCGCGCTCAATCATCAACACTTTCATGCCGCGCTCGGTGAACTCTTTAGCCGCCCATCCGCCAGTTACACCAGAGCCCACTACTACCACGTCAAATTCTTCGCGCGTTTCGTTAATGTATAACTTTTCGTTCATATTCTTTAATACTCGTTTAGTCGTGATGCATTCAATGGCTGTGTTTTGCTAAAAGGCTTACCGCTCTTTTTGCTATAAGGGCTAACAATGCCTTAATAGTAATTCAAAGAGCCCCAAGATTTGGTTTCTGCGTTAACCGGAATAGAGCCTTTAAACCCACCTGGGTAGGGTTGAAAACTCAAGGCCTTAGTTACGCCCTCTTCTGAGGTAAAATAGCCAAACACAATCAACGACTTCAAAAACTTAAACTGCCCTTTTTGCTCTGCACTTGCTGCCTTCAAAGCTTCAATATCTCTGAGTAGTTCCGTTCTCTGCTCAAAAGACAGATCAGTAAATGCTTCACCAAATGAAGCCTGCGCATTGGCAATAACAAGCTCAACCGCATCCACGCATTGTTGTTGCTGTTGTGCTGAGTGACATTGCACAAGTTGGTGATCGACAAAACCATGGCAATCAACCTGTGCGGCGCTTTTGGTGTCTGTTTCAGGCAAAATAGTGTCGCAAATATCTCTTAAAGCCTGCATTTGCTTTTGCGTAAACAGTAAACCTGGTTTGCTGGCACTGTCAGGATTCGGAGTGTAAGCCAATGCTACCGACATACCGCTGCCGGCCAACAGTGCACCGGCTGCAACAGAGCCAATCGCCTGCGACAATTTTTGCAAAAATACTCTGCGACTAATGTTAGCGCCGCTTTGCTTATCCACTTGCTGACTCATATAAACCTCTCAATTACGCCGCGTTCGCACCTTCAGCGCTAGCATTGCGTTTTTTCATATAAACGTAGAACCCACCAAAGGCTACAATTAAGACCACGGGGAATAATGTTAAGT